>JALVDQ010000080.1 GCA_027008885.1 Thiotrichaceae bacterium
ATGCACAACGCGCCCAAAACATCCTGATTGCCAATGAGCAACTAGCCGAACTGGAACAGCAGTTTGAAAAAGGCGAAATTGATCAGGAAACCTATCAAAATAGTCGTGATGAATTAGAGTTAACGCTTTTTTCAGATGTTAAAGACAGCGATACGCAAGCGTCTTCAGATAGCGCTAACAGCAATAAAATACCGCTGATCAGTATTCTTGCGATTCTGTTATTTATCCCTGCGCTTTCAATCTTGCTGTATCAAAAACTGGGCAACCCTGTTTATACAAGCGGTTTTAATTCAAAAGCGATAGCCGCCAATTTAAACAAAAATGCCGTACCAAGAAAGGCAGATGGAAGCCCCGATATTGACAGCATGGTAGCAGGTCTTGAAAAAAAGCTGCAAGCCGATCCTAAAAATGCCAAAGGCTGGTATATGCTAGGTCGCTCCTACATGGTACTCAAGCGTTACCCTGATGCCGTTAGAGCCTATGAAAATGCCTATAAGCAAATGCCGGACTCTGTTGATATTATGCTGTCACTGGCGGATTCACTGGCAATGAAAAATGGCGGCAATATCTCGGGTCGCCCCGCAGAGCTGGTCAACAAAGCATTAAAAATTGACCCCGAAAACCTGACAGCACTCTGGCTGGGCGGAATGGCTGCACGTCAGAAAAAGGATTATGTCACCGCGATACAGCGCTGGACTAAAGTGCTGGGCATTATCGAAGACCCTGCTGAACGCAAGGAAGTGAGAAGCCTGATCGTCGAAGCGGAATCACTCTTAAGCCCGGAACAGCGCGAGCGTGTCAAGAGTGCGCTGGCTTCAATCGCGCCCGCAACAGAAAAAATACCCGCCAAAACAAATCAGGGCGCAACGCCTGGCGCATCAGTAACAGTCAGCGTTTCACTCTCTGATGCCTTTAAAGACAAGGTTCAGCCCACTGATTTAGTCTTTATCTACGCCAAAGCGATGAGTGGTCCGCCGATGCCATTGGCGGCTGCCAAAATGCAGGTAAAAGACCTGCCCGCAAAAGTCGTGCTCAATGATTCAATGGCGATGATGCCCTCGATGAAACTATCAGGACATGCAGAAGTCGTGGTTGGGGCAAGAGTCTCAAAAAGCGGACGCCCAATCGCACAACCAGGTGATCTTTATGCTGAAAAACGCGGAGTCAAATTGGGTAGCACCGCCCAGCTTGAAATAAATACAATAAAAGAATAACTCTAATCTATCACCCATCCCCCCTGTTTTTCACATATTTTTGTGTGGTTTATCCTGAGAAACAAAACATGGGAGCGAGTGCTTAAATAATGCGCCATTGCGCGTTTCACATATTCAATGCAGGCTCTGCTTCGGCGTTATGAACGGGACGCTGGAGCGTCCGGGCTGCGTTCCCACGTGGAACATGGGAACGAGAAAGCATGACTACATGCTCTGTCCTCTGTCCTCTGCCACCCATCCCCCCTGTTTTTTATATATTTTTATATCTTTCTGCATATCTGGCATATAAATTGCTTGCGGTTCATATATCTCATAAATTACACAACAGGATCGACCCCATGAAACAAAATCTGGTATTAATCGGCAATGGCATGGCGGGTATGCGCACCATTGAAGAGCTACTCAAGCTTGAGCCTGAAAAATACAATATCACCGTCTTTGGTGATGAGCCTTACGGCAACTACAACCGTATTATGCTGTCTCCGGTGTTGGCGAATGAGAAAACACTGGAAGAAATCATGCTTAATGATGACGCCTGGTATGCTGAAAACGGCATTCGTTTTGAGAAAGGTAAAAAAGTAACCGAGATTAACCGCACCAAAAAAGAAGTCACTGCCGAGGATGGAACGGTAGTTCCTTATGACAAACTTTTGATCGCTACTGGTTCAACTTCGTTTATGCTGCCTCTTCCTGGTGCAGACAAATATGGCGTGATTGGCTTCAGGGATGTTAAGGATGTCGATACCATGATCGAGGCTGCCGAGCATTACAAAAAGGCGGTTGTGATTGGTGGTGGTTTACTTGGTCTTGAAGCGGCTAACGGTCTGATGAAGCAGGGCATGGATGTTACCGTGGTGCATTTGATGGATACCCTGATGGAACGTCAGCTAGACCCTGCGGCTGCCAAAATGCTGCAAGCATCGCTTGAAGAAAAAGGCATGAAATTCCTCATGGATCACCAGACCGAAGAAATCATTGGTGATGAGCGTGTTACCGGACTGAAGTTTACCAATGGTGCTGAAATCGAAGCTGATCTGGTTGTCATGGCGGTGGGTATCAAGCCCAATATTGAACTGGCACAGGCAGCCGGCTTGCATTGTGAACGCGGCATTGTGGTTAGTGACACAATGCAGACCTTTGATCCGCTGATCTATTCGGTTGGCGAATGTGTGCAGCATCGTGGCGTGACTTATGGGCTGGTAGCACCACTGTTTGAGCAGGCAAAGGTTGCCGCAAACCATCTGGCAGAACTGGGTTATGCCCGTTATGAAGGCACGGTGACATCCACAATGCTGAAAGTAACCGGCATTGACCTGTTCTCTGCGGGCGATTTCCACGGGGATGAAGATAGCGAAGAGCTGCTTTTCCACGATATTGCCAGTGGCACATACAAAAAGCTGGTGCTAAAAGATAATGTGATCATCGGCTGTTGTTTGTATGGCGACACCATTGATGGCACCTGGTACTTCCAGCTAATGAAAGACGGCACGGATATTAGTGATTTCCGCAAAACCATTCTGTTTGGACAGGCACATCTGGGGGATGCCGGACATGGCGATGAAACCCGTATTGCGAATATGCCCGATGATGCTGAAGTCTGTGGCTGTAACGGTGTCAGCAAAGGCGACATAATCCATGCCATTACCGAAAAGAAACTCTTTACCCTGGATGACGTACGCGCTCATACCAAGGCATCGGCTTCCTGTGGCTCGTGTACCGGTCTGGTGGAATCCATTCTGGCGCATACGCTCGGTGGTGATTATTCGGAAGCACCCAGCAAAAAGCCGCTGTGTGGCTGCACCGATTTGACTCACGATGAAGTGCGCGATGGTATTCGCAAACATGGTCTGAAAAATCACGAAGAAGTGCGCCAGACGCTCGGCTGGAAAACCGCAGATGGCTGCGCGGTTTGTCGGCAGGCAACCAACTATTATCTGCTGGTAGAATACCCTGAATACAATGATCCTGAATCGCGCTTTATCAATGAACGCGCCCACGGCAATATCCAGAAAGATGGCACTTACTCGGTTGTACCGCGCATGTTTGGCGGCGTCTGTACGCCCAAAGATTTGCGCGCGATTGCCGATGTTGCGGACAAGTTTAATGTGCCGGAGATGAAAGTCACGGGCGGTCAGCGCATTGATATGTTTGGCATCAAAAAAGAAGACCTGCCGCTGATGTGGAAAGACTTGTCAGAAGCCGGTTTTGTTTCCGGTCATGCCTACGGCAAGGCAATGCGTACCTGTAAAACCTGTGTCGGAGATACCTGGTGTCGCATGGGAACACAGGATTCCACAGGGCTGGGAATCAAGCTTGAAGAACTCACCTGGGGCTCCTGGATGCCACACAAATACAAACTTGCCGTCTCGGGTTGCCCGCGCAACTGCGCAGAAGCTACCATCAAAGACTTTGGCGTAGTCTGTGTTGATTCAGGTTATGAACTGCATGTGGGTGGCAATGGCGGTATCAAGGTGCGTGTTACCGATTTTCTCACCAAAGTAGAGACTGAAGAAGAAGTGCTTGAATTTGCTGGTGCATTTGCCCAGTTTTATCGTGAAGATGCGCACTACCTTGAGCGTACCGCACCGTGGATAGAACGTGTCGGACTGGATAAAATCAAGGAAGCAGTTCTGGATGACGCAGAAAATCGCAAGGCACTCTACGAGCGCTTCCTGATTTCACAAAAACCAGCGCAGATCGACCCATGGAAAAAACATGCGGACGGCGCAGATGCGTATCAGTTTGAAACCATTAAGGTCACAGTTGAAGCGTAACCGATTAAATACTAAACCATACTACTTACCACTACCCATCCCCCCCTTTTTTTACATATTTTAAAAATATATAAAAAACAGGGGGGATGGGTAGTGGTTATATAAGAGACAAATATCAAGAGAAATACAAATGAGTAACTGGCTAGAAATAACAACTCTGGATTCAATTCCAGTTTTAGGCTCACGAGTCGTTGAAACAGATGATGTCAATATCGCCATTTTCAGAGGCAGAGATGACACCGTATACGCCATCAAGGATGCCTGTCCACACAAAAACGGTCCCCTGTCACAGGGCATTATGCACGGTGATTCAGTCACTTGCCCGCTGCACAACTGGAAGATTAGCCTGACCTCGGGTGAAGCACTCGGCGCTGACGAAGGTTGTACCAATGTGTATGATGCCAAGGTCGAAGATGGCAAGGTTTACCTGAAATATCCTGCGTAAGACAAAAGTGTTTTGTTTGTCGGATTGGCCCTCGGAGCCTGTCTGAGAACTAAGATT
>JALVDQ010000081.1 GCA_027008885.1 Thiotrichaceae bacterium
CGGGACACAGTCAGGGAGAACGAGAAAAATCAGGTCTAACTATACCCATCCCCCCTGTTTTTTATATATTTTTATTTACTTACCATCCTGTATTAGAGGGAAGTCAGAATGACATCAGGAAAACAACAATCAGAACTGTATAAATATTATATTGAACCCACCATGGTGACCGAGCTCAGTCGCAAAACACTGGTGCTGATTCTTGCCGGAGGCGAAGGCTCACGCCTCAAGGATCTGACCAGATGGCGCGCCAAACCAGCCGTGCCGTTTGCGGGAAAATACCGCATTATTGATTTTGCGCTCTCCAACTGCGTCAACTCCGGTTTGCGCAAAATAGGCGTACTTACACAATACAAGTCACATTCCTTATTGCGCCATCTGCAACGAGGCTGGAGCTTTATGCGTGACGAAATTGGCGAATTTGTCGAACTCCTGCCCGCGCAACAACGCACCGAAGAAAAGGCATGGTATAAAGGCACTGCTGACGCACTTTACCAAAATATCGACATCATGCGTCGCCATGCTGCTGAATATGTGATTGTACTGGGCGGCGACCACATCTACACCATGGATTACACCAAAATGCTCATCCAGCATGTGCAATCCGGTGCTGACTTTACCGTTGGCTGCATCGAAGCACCACTGGAAGAAGCCAAAGAATTTGGCGTCATGACACTCGATGACGACATGCGCATCTCCGGCTTTACAGAAAAGCCCGAGAATCCAACACCCATGCCCTACAAACCCGATCTGGCACTGGCATCTATGGGCATTTATGTCTTTTCGACACGCTTCCTCTACGAAACACTGGTTGAAGATGCCGCCATGGAAGACTCCTCACACGACTTTGGCAAAGACATAATTCCACGCAAAATCAAGGATTCCATCGCCATGGCGTATGCTTTCCGTGATGACGACGGCAAGCCTGCCTACTGGCGTGATGTGGGAAATCTGGACTCCTACTGGAAAACCAATATGGAAGTCTGCGAGATTGAACCAAAGCTAAACCTGTATGACCGCAACTGGACTATCTGGACTTATCAAACCCAGCACCCGCCCGCAAAATTTATTTTTGATGACGAAGGTCGACGTGGCGAAGCCATTGATTCACTCATTTCTGGTGGTTGCATACTCTCGGGTGCAAGAGTCAAGCGCTCGGTTATTTCTTTTGCAACCACCATTGAAAGCCATTCCATTGTCAAAGACAGCGTTGTTCTTCCCAAGGTACGCATTGGCAGTAATTGCCGGATTAAAAAAGCAATTATTGACAAGGGAACCGTGATACCCGATGGTCTGGTCGTCGGAGAAAACCTCGAAGAAGACAAAAAACGCTTCCATGTGACACCAGGTGGCGTGGTATTAATCACACCACAAATGCTGGGGCAGGATCTGTTCCTGAATCTGTGATGCTGATGTAGATATGGATATGGATATGGATATGGATATGGATATGGATATGAAATATTAAGTTCTCAGACAGAATATACACAGTGAATCCAATAAAAATTTATACAAATATTAGATTCATTGTGTTTATCTACTTATCATACCCATCCCCCCCCTTTTTTTAATATTTTTAAACTTAGGGGGGGCAACAATATCACTATGACTATTAAAAACCAAAGGATACACACTTGAACGTCGTTCTCTGCTGGCACATGCACCAGCCCTATTACCGCGAAGGACTGGATGGAAAATTCCACCTGCCCTGGGTTTATCTGCACGGTATAAAAGATTATACCGATATGGCAGCGCATCTGGAAAATCATCCAGAAATGCGCGCCGTGGTAAACTTCTCACCCATTCTTCTGGAGCAGCTAGATGCCTACGTCAAGGAACTGCATACAGTTCTGCATCAGGAACGCTCGCTCTCAACAACCATTTCCGATCCCATTCTGGCATTGCTTTGCGGAGTTGAAGAAATCCCTGAAGATATTCAGCAGCGCAAGCAAATCGTTGAGGACTGCAAGCGCTGCTATGCACCGCGCCTGATTGACCCCTACCCTGCATTCAAACGCCTGATTGACTGCATGGAAGATGCCTTTGAAAAAATTGACGAAGATGCCGTGACGGATAACAGCAAAGAAGGTATACCAGGCACTACCCACTTCCCCCTGAGTTACCTGCAAGACCAGTATTTTATCGACCTGCTGATGTGGTATCACATCGCCTGGCTGGGACACTCCATCAAACAAACCGAGGTTGCACAAAGGCTAATCAGAAAAGGACACGGGTTCACACTGGATGATCGCTGCCAACTGGTTTCACTCATTTACGACAGCCTTGCGGGAATCATCCCGCGCTATAAAAAGCTTGCCGATAATGAACAGATCGAGCTATCCGTGACACCCTATACGCACCCGATTATTCCGCTGCTGAACGACTTTGGCAATATGCGTTGCGCGCAACCCGAAGCAGCCGCACCAAACTGTGAAAACTATCCCGATGGCTGGACACGTTCACACTGGCACATGCAGAAAGGGCTGGAAGTTTTTGAACACTATTTTGGACGCAAACCGCAGGGAGTATGGCTGTCTGAAGGTGGAATCAGCCCCGATGCGTTACAACTGCTGCATGAATACGGCATAAAATGGACCGCCACGGGTGAAGCCGTATGGCAAAACACATGCAGATTAACAAACTGCAACCATGGCGAGCTGAATACCCGCCGAACTTTTTTCAAGCCCTACCAGTATAAAGAGGTTGCGCAGGGAAAAAGCAGCAAAATTTACTTCCGTGACGACGGTTTGTCCGACCTCATTGGTTTTGAATATAGCCACTGGAATGCCGAAGATGCGGCGCGTAATTTTGAAGAAAACCTGGAAAATATCGCCACCTTTTTAGGTCCTGAAAAACAGGATCATGTGGTTTCGGTGATTCTCGATGGTGAAAATGCCTGGGAATACTATCTCGACAACGGCTATCATTTTCTCGATGCGCTCTACCGCAAACTGTCATCCAATTCACAGTTTAAAATGACCACCTTTGCAGAAGCCTCCACACAGGTAGAGGCAGTAAAAATAGACCAATTCTGCCCGGGAAGCTGGGTCTACGGATCATTCTCAACCTGGATCGGTCATGCCGACAAGAATCGCGCCTGGGAATATCTGGTCGCAGCAAAACAGTCTTTTGACCAGCAAATTGCCAAACTGGATACAGAAAAACAGCAGCAAGCCAAACTGCAACTGGCAATCTGTGAAGGCTCGGACTGGTTCTGGTGGTTTGGTGACTACAACTCGGCACAAAGCGTCAGTGACTTTGACCGCCTCTTTCGACTACAACTGAAGCTACTCTACGAGATTCTTGGCATGACGCCTCCCGAGGCACTTAATGAGCCGATCTCAGTGGGCGGTGGCAATGCAGAAAACTCCGGAACCATGCGGCGAAACACATGAACAGCCATGTAAACAGCGCTGCAGACAGCATTGCGGATAAAGCAGACAACAGACGCATTGCCGGCGTTCTCCTGCATCCCACTTCACTGCCCTCAGGAACGCTGGACAAGGACGCTTTCCGCTGGCTGGACTTTATGGCAGAAGCTGGCTTGCAACTCTGGCAAGTATTGCCTCTGGGCGTGCCACAATCCAACCTCTCGCCCTATCAGTGCTATTCTGCCTTTGCCATAAACCCTGCGCTTCTGGCTGAAACGGATCTTGAGCCCAGTACAGACACATCAATCAGCACAGCCGATTTTCAACAATGGCAGCAGCAACAAAGCTACTGGCTGGATGACTATGCACTCTTTATGGCGCTCAAGCAGGCATTTGAAAATAGCGCCTGGTTCGACTGGGAAGACCAATTCAAACATAGAAATCAGCAGGCTTTACAGGACTTTGCAACAAACCACAGCCAGCAAATAAACGCCATCCGCGAACAACAATACCGACTTTATCAACGCTGGCAAGCGCTCCGTGATTATGCCAGCGAGCGCAATATTTCCCTGTTTGGTGACATGCCAATCTTTGTTGCCCACGACAGTGCCGACGTCTGGGCGCATCAGGACTATTTTCTGCTTGATGACAACGGCTTTCCCGAAGTTGTCGCCGGCGTGCCACCCGATTACTTCTCGGAAACAGGACAACGCTGGGGTAATCCGCATTTTAACTGGGATGTCATGCAGCAAAATGATTTTGACTGGTGGATCAAGCGCCTCAAGAATCACCTGCAATGTTTTGATCTGGTGCGTATTGATCACTTTCGTGGGCTTGAAGCCGTATGGATGATTGATGCACACAGCGAAACAGCGGTTGATGGTTACTGGCAGAAAGTCCCGGGGGATGCACTGCTACAAAAGCTCAGTGAGGATATGGACAAGTTACCACTGGTTGCTGAAGATTTGGGCATAATTACGCCAGAGGTCAATGCGCTGCGCGAAAAATATCATCTGCCTGGCATGTCGATATTACAGTTTGCATTTGATGCCTTCGCGGATAATCCGCATAAACCCGAAAATATCGGGCATGATCGTGTT
>JALVDQ010000082.1 GCA_027008885.1 Thiotrichaceae bacterium
GCTGGAAAAGCCCCTTTTTGGGTTTTTCTTCGTGTTTTTGATCTACGTCTTGCGCTGTGTTTTGCGGGGAATGATCTTTTTCATCATTACTAAAGTTTAATTCTTCTTCCTGCTTTTTCTTCTTGAATCGTTTAAACATCGTATATACTTGGCTTTCTAAATGAGGTTATAAGGGTAAAAAAATAATGATTACCAGTTTAGCATTACCTGGTGTAATACGTACCAGTTTTTTAGTATTAGTCATCATGGGGCTAAGTGGCGCTTTTTCCAGCCTTGTCCTGGCGGATTCTGGCAGCATTCAAGGCAAAACTGACAGCAATACTAATCACATCTCTAATAGTGTTCCTGATAATAGCAAGGTACACGAATATCAGCTAAAAAATGGCATGAAAGTGCTGGTCAAGCAGGATAAGCGCGCGCCGGTTGCAGTCATCCAGGTCTGGTACCGGATAGGAACCAGCTACGAGCATGACGGCATCACCGGATTATCGCATCTGCTGGAACACATGATGTTTAAAGGCACCAAAAAACATGCCTCGGGTGAGTTTGAAAAACTGGTTTCAGCCATTGGCGCCCGCAATAATGCGTTCACCTCGCAGGATTACACTGCTTATTACGAAGTATTAGCCAGTGACAAACTCGAAACAGCGATTGAGATTGAAGCCGATCGTATGCGCAATCTGCTGTTTGACCCTGAAGAGTTTAAAAAGGAACTGGAGGTTGTCAAGGAAGAGCGCCGTTTGCGAACCGATGATAACCCCAATGCACTGATGCGCGAGCAGTTTAATGCTGTAGCCTTTTTGAATAGCCCCTACCGTGCACCGGTGATCGGCTGGATGGTTGATCTGGAGCATATGAAGGTCGAAGACGCGCATGACTGGTATAAAAAATGGTACACACCAAATAATGCAACTCTGGTTATCGTCGGCGATGTTGATCCTGAACAGATACACGCCTGGGCCGAGAAATACTTTGGTGTTTATCAGAGCCATCCATTGCCAGATGTTAAAGTACGCACCGAGGTTGAGCAGAAAGGTATCCGTCATATTACCATGAAGCTGCCAGCCAAACTGCCAGGTTTGCGCATGGGCTTTAAGGTACCAGGAATGATCAGCGCCAAAAAAGGCGAGGTAGAAAAGTGGGAGCCCTATGCGCTGGAAGTTCTGGCTTATATTCTGGATGGTGGTGATAGTGCCCGCTTTGCCAAAAATTTGGTGCGTGGCAGGGAAATTGCAGCTTCGGCAGGTGCGGGTTATTACAGCTATGGTCGCCTGCCCAATTTATTCGTAATTACTGGCGTTCCGGCAAAAGATGTCTCGACAGCCGATTTGCAAAAAGCACTCCTGAATGAAGTCGATATTTTAAAAAACGAGCTGGTGAGTGAAGCTGAACTCAAGCGTGTCAAGGCTCAGGTCGTTGCGAATGAGGTATTTGAACGCGATTCGATAGAGCATGTGGCAACCCTGCTAGGCTCGCTGGAATCAGTCGGTCTGGGGCATCAATATATGGATGACTATGTGCCGGGGGTGCTGGCTGTCACTGCGGAACAAATCCGTGAGGTTGCCAAAAAATATTTGCTTGAGGATCATCTTACCGTGGCAGAATTAATTCCACAGTCTCTAAAAACCACTGCAAAAACAGAAAAAAAGCCATCAACAACAAAAAGTATTAAAAAATAGGGGGGATGGGTATTAATATGAAAATGAATGCACTGATTAAAATACGACTCAAAGCATTGCTGGGCGGACTACTGCTCGTTATAACGCAACTGGGTTTTGCCGCCCCCAAAATTGAAAACTGGGTTACTGATTCCGGTTTGCAGGTTTATTATGTGCAAGTGCCTGAACTGCCAATGCTGGATGTGCGCCTGACTTTTGCCGCGGGCAGTGCCCATGATGGCGACAAGGCAGGGCTTGCCAGCATGACCAGCAGTATGCTGGATAAAGGAGCGGCAGGCATGAATGCCGACCAGGTCGCCGAAGCCTTCGAATCAGTTGGTGCGGAATTTTCCACAGGTTCAGCGCGTGATATGGCGTGGATTAGCCTGCGTACAGTAACGCGCGCAGAGCAAATGCAACCCGCACTGGCTAGCTGGAAGAAAATCATTGCCAGCCCCGATTTCCCCGAGGCGGATTTTGCACGTTTGAAAAAGCAGATGCTGATTGGTCTTGAGGCTGAAAAACAAAGCCCGGCGGCGATTGCCAGTAAAGCTTTCTACAAAAACCTGTACCATGATCATCCCTACGCGCAACCGCAAAATGGCACTGAAAAAAGTATACAGTCAATGCGTATTGATGATCTTAAAAACTATTACAAACGCTTCTATGTCGTAAAAAATGCACAGTTGGCACTGGTTGGCTCAATTAGCCGTAATGAAGCTGAAAAGATTGCCAGACAAATTGCAGATGCGTTGATGAGCAAAGGCAAGGGTGCAGGCGAAAAAGCTCCCGAAGTTCCCGAAGTTCAGCCTCTGCCCAAAGCGGAAGTGATACACATCCCTTATCCCTCAAAACAGGCACATATTATGATTGGTCAGCCTGGAGACAAGCGTGGTGACAAGGATTATTTCAAACTTTATCTGGGTAATCATGTACTGGGCGGAAGTGGTTTCACCTCACGTCTGATGAAAGAGGTCAGGGTTAAACGTGGTTTGGCTTATAGTGTCTACAGCTATTTTATTCCGATGCAGGAAAATGGTCCGTTTATGCTGGGTTTGCAAACCAGACTATCGGAGACTGACAAGGCGCTCGAAGTCGTGCGTGATGTTTTACGCAAATTTCAGAAAGAGGGGCCCACAGAGGAAGAATTAAAAGCCTCAAAGTTGAATATCACGGGGGGATTTCCGTTACGCACGGCGAGTAATGATGACATTATCGGCTACCTTGCGATGATCGGTTTTTATGCTATGCCGCTGGATTATCTGGATACATTTACTGCAAAAGTCAATAAAATCACGCGCGATGAGGTAATTGATGCCTTTAAGCGTCGTGTTGATCCGGATAAAATGCTGACGGTGATTGTGGGTGGTGAAGAAAAACACAAGGATAAGGTCAAGGATAACGCCAAAGAAAACTCAAAAGCAGAGAACAAAACACTTGGCAAAGAAGCGATCACAGAAAAAAAGCCCCAAAAATAAACGTCATCCAAATCATCTGAGAATCATTGGCGGTAACTGGCGCAGTCGCAAGCTGTCATTTATTGATGCGCCAGGTCTGCGCCCGACACCTGACCGCATCCGTGAAACACTGTTTAACTGGTTACAGGCTCAGGTGCATGGCTCGCGTTGCCTTGACCTGTTTGCAGGCAGTGGCGCATTAGGGCTGGAAGCACTGTCTCGGGGTGCAAGCGAAGTTCTTTTTGTGGAAAAAAACAGGGCGGTCGCCATACAGCTGGAAGCAAATCTAAAAAAATTAGAATCAGATGCTAACGTCATTCAGCAAGATGCAATTTCTTTTCTGCAAAATGAAACAAGTGCCTTCGACATTATCTTTCTTGATCCTCCCTATCGCCAGAACCTTCTAAAGCAGTCGCTAGACTTGATCCAGCAGCAAAAACTTTTGCATAACGATTCATTTATCTATCTTGAACACGAAGCAGAAGGCCACTTTGACTGGGAAGAACAGGGCTTTGAGGTATTCAGAAATGCCAGATCCGGGCAGGTAAACGGCTTGTTGTTGCGACCACTATGAAATAATCAGACTAGCGGACGTTCAAATAATACACTGTTTAATAAATGTCAATAGTCAGAAAAGCAGTTTGTAGTAAAATAATCCGGAGAACCCCAACAATCTGGTTATAGTTATGTTTGTTTGTAAGCTTGGATTTGAGAATAATAAAAATATAATAACAACGTTGTCTTTACTGTTTTTGCAAATCGTTCTTTTGCTCGTTTTTGTGCTAATAACTGCACTTCCTCAAAAAGTCAGTGCGCATGATGCTTATGGGCAAAGCAAGGATGATTCCTACTGGGCTGAAAAGGCAGAAAATTATCCTCCTTTTTTAATTCCGGGAGTTGATCCGGCACTAAGAAAAAAGAGCAAGGATAAAAGCACTTATCATACAAGCGGAAGCTGGGGAGAAGTTATTGAATGGCCTTTGGTTGCAGTTTCAGCCGCTAATTTGCCAGA
This sequence comes from Thiotrichaceae bacterium, assembly GCA_027008885.1. Taxonomy (GTDB): domain Bacteria; phylum Pseudomonadota; class Gammaproteobacteria; order Thiotrichales; family Thiotrichaceae; genus Cocleimonas. Next base: position 4,128 of record JALVDQ010000082.1, read on the forward strand.
TGGTCGTATTTTGACATTTTCATCATTTGGTCGAGATCGTTTTTTTGCCGGATGGAATGGTGAAGAATATACCCATGTAGCAATCTGGAATCCTGAGACGGGTGATTTTGAAGAGATAGATCATACTTCACGGGATTTGTTTGCGGCACATTTAACGATGCTGGAAGATGGGCGTTTAATCTTGACGGGGGGCAATAATCGCACTCCTTTTACTACGTTCTTTGATTTTAAGACAAATAACTGGACGAAAGGAGAAGATATGCATCGCGGTCGCTGGTATCCAAGCAGTGTAGCTATGCCTGATGGTGGTGTATTTACTGCGCTGGGGACTTCTGGTG
>JALVDQ010000083.1 GCA_027008885.1 Thiotrichaceae bacterium
TGCCAGCAGGGGGGAAGCCACAAAAACAACAGCGATAAAGATAAGGATAAAAGAAAAAAGGCTATGCGTTTGCCCGGGGATTTTGTTTTTTATCTGCAGATTTTCTTCTACATCTGGCAGACGACTAAACCAGGCGGCAATCACAGCAATAAAAATCGACAGTGCAAGCTGTATTATTGCCAGTAGCACCGCCTGGGCAGGGTCAAAATCAAAACGCAGGGATTGATAAATGGCGACTTCAAGCGTTGTGCTTTTAGGACCTCCACCCAGCGTCAGGACAACTGCGAAACTGGTTAGGCAGAGCATAAAAATTAATACGCTGACACCCGGCAAGACTTCCCTGAGTGCTGGCCATTCGATATGCCGCCAGCGTTGCCACTTGCCCAGCTTAAACTGGGTTGCCAGATGCCAGTATTGTTGCGGCACCTGATTCCAGACAGGCAATAAGAGGCGCACAGCAAGGGGCAGATTAAAAAACAGATGTGCCAGTAAAATGCCATTCAGTCCATAAAGTTTATTGCCCAGCGGTAACCAGCCCTGCGCACCATAAACAGAAACCACTCCGAGAACGGCAACAATCGCAGGGACTACCAGGGGTAATCCAAAGAGTCCGAGGATGACAGAGCGCAATGGAAAATCACCATAACAGGCAAATGCCCTTGCCACCAAAAGACCGCCAGCCACACTCAGGAGGGTAGAAAGCGTTGCCTGCCAGAGGCTAAAACTAATCACCTGACGCAGGTATTGATCTTTCCAGAAGGAAAAATGGGAGGTATTCTGTGACAGGTTGCTATTGATAAGGTCGCCAGCGAAGAAAAGGCTGCCAAGCGGGATGGCAATAAATAGCAATAGCAACACTACAAGCAGATAGGCAGCTTTGAGTTTCATTTTTTTGTGAACTGGAGCCTGTTCGAGAATAGAGCGTTTAGGTCGGTATATATAATCTTACACGCGCGCCAACATGCGGTGAAATGGTTAACTCGATTTTTCCACCCAGGGCTGTAATTATTTCTGTGCTGACCGCCAGTCCGATACCCTGTCCTTCAGATTGGCTATCCGCGCGAATCCCCCGTTTTAACAGCTCTTCAGGGTTCTGGTCAGGGAAGCCCATGCCATCATCATCAATATCAACAATCACCATATCACCATGCTGTGAGGCGGTGATTTCAACAAGGCGTTCACAAAAACGGCAGGCATTGTTGATCAGGTTTCCGAAAACTTCCATCATGTCGTCTTCTTCCATGCGACATTTAATGTATTCATCCACATTGATAATAAATTCAAACGGTTTGTCGCGGTAGCTCTTTAGCAATGAATCCTTGATGCGGTAAAGAACCGGACGCAATTTCTGCTGGGTCACCAGGCTTCCATGATCGCTGACAACGGCACGCCTGAGCTGATAGGCAATGATGTCATCCATGCGTTTAACCTGCGCTTTTATGGTGCTGTCGTTTATTTTTTCGGCTGAATTGTTCAAAATCGAGAGTGGTGTTTTCAGGCTGTGTGCAAGGTCGTCGAGGGCATCCCGATAGCGCTGTTTCTGACCTTTTTCACCATTGATCAAGGCATTGATGGCACTTTTTACTGCGGCAAGTTCTTTGGGATACTGCTTTTTTATAAGCCGTTGATCACCTGCCTCTATCGCATGTATTTCCTGCTCGAATTCTTTTATGGGTGAAATCACAAGATAATTGCTGACCGGTTGAGATGCCAGCACAAGCAAGGCTGTGATTAAAAATAACAGTACAATAATATTGAGAATTTCGCTTTTTCCCTGTTCAAAAGGTGCGGCAGATTTGGCAATCACCAGGCGGTACTGGTTAGGTTGATTGCTCAGTTTTTTAGAGTAAACAATAAATTTTTTTGAGCCGTCAAGTTTTGATTTGTTACGACCCTGGGTCGTCTCAGGCGACATCAGTTGAACCGTTTCTTTTTCTGCCGCTGATTTGTCATCAAACTTGAAGGTTGTAAACATACTGCGCTTGAGTTTTGTAAAGCGATCCTGGCTAATATCAAATAATGCATAATTGCTATGCCAGACAATATTTTGATTTTTTATATTTTGTACAAACGCAAATTGATCAGAATCAACATCCATCAGGTTTTTGCTTGCCAGCAGTGCCTTAAACTTGATTCTTTCCTCTTTTGCAATATTAAATTTACCGTTTTCATCAGGGGTTAAATAAGTAATTATTTTCAGGGCGGTTTTACTAATTTGTGTCTTTTCGTCATCCAGCATTTTTTTTTGGGTGACATAATAAACAATACCTCCCAAAAGAATAATACCCAGCCCGATAATAGCCAGCGCGCTAAAGAGCTGTCTGCCCTGTAATGAATTCATTGAAAAATGTTAATCCTAGGTGGTGTTTCGTGAAAGGGTGAAACGATACCCTCTCCCACGCAAGGTTTCAATAGGAAGGATGGTGCCATCAGGATCAAGTTTCATGCGTAAACGGCGTATAAAAACTTCGATAACATTGCTGTCACGATCTGAATCATCGTCATACATGCTTTCAGTCAAGTCAGTTTTCGAGATAACTTCACCCGCGCGCATCATAAGATGCTGAATAACTTTATACTCGTAAGCTGTTAATGAAATTTCCTTGTCATTCACAAAAACACGCTGTTCAGATGTGTTCAGGCGAATTGGACCACAGGAAAATTCAGCCTGGGACCAGCGACCAGTTCGACGCAGCAAGGCACGCATCCGCGCCAACAGTTCTTCGTGATGAAAGGGTTTGTCCACATAATCGTCAGCCCCCGCTTCCAGCCCTTCAACCCTGTTTTGCCAGCGGGTTCGGGCAGTGAGAATAATGACAGGGTAGTCCTTGCCCTTTTCTCTTAGGCGCTTGATTATCTCCATACCGCTAATTTCTGGCAAACCAAGGTCTATAATCGCAATATCGACAGGATATTCAAGAGCAAAATATAAACCCTGCTTGCCATCAGCAGCCGCATCAACCACATAACCGGAATCTTGCAATCTTTCCGTTAATTGCTCACGCAGAATTGCATCATCTTCAACAACAAGTACTCTCATTATATCCTACTCAGTTAATTAATCTTACACCTTTGGATGCACAATCCAAAACTGGACAACTATTATACACAGACACTCATGAAATAAATAAGCGTTTATTATCTAAATTTATATCTTTCTGTGGGATTTAGATCTGCTTTGGGAGTCCTGGACTCACTATTCCCAGACAGACTCCCAAGCTCACTATTCCCAGGCAGATTATTATTAATCAGCCAGATGATCAGTGCTTTTTTGAAGACCTTGAAGAACAGGCTACCTTAATCAACTGGTATTCACCATCGTCTTCAAGCAGTTTGACATAATGACAGTCCGGAAAATTGTATTTTGCGTGTCTCTTTACAGAAAGAATGCGTCCCTTCATTCTGGATTTTACCAAGGCAACTACTTCCAGTTTACTAATAGGCTGATTGGCACTAGTACGTTTTAGTGGCAGATGGATAACACCTGCATAAGCCATGCTCGTGAAAAAAACATAACAGGCAGCAATTACCATAAGTGGCAATTTAAGCTGTTTGCTAAGATTTGAATGTCCGTATAACATATATTTACTTCCCCAATTATTAATTATTTATTTATCTGAATCTATGAGGTCGTCGCCAGTTGTGCTTGCCTGTATTCAGATAAGTTTGCTTATGTTCATCTTCCTGGATTTTTCTTAAACAGAATTGGTCGCACAAGTGTTGAATACAAACTTTCTGCATTTCACCCACAACACCCAAAGCCCACAACAAAAATCAGGATAAAATATTAGTTCTCCTATATAACATCAGGCACATGAACCCAAGCTGAACAACATTATTTTATTTTTTAGCTGTCTATAATAAAAAACTATGACTAAAAACTGCCTAAAAACGTAAACTGTGAATCTGTATTGGCTTTATTTGCCTGTGACAGAAGACACAGGCTACGCAAAAATAGTTAAAAAACAGGGGGGATGGGTATGTATATAAAACAGGGCTTAATCAGTGACGCCCGCTTTAAGCTCTCGCCAAACCATGATGAGCGTCCGGATGAATCTGATATCAGGCTGATTGTTCTGCATAATATCAGCCTGCCACCCAATGAATACGGAGGTGACGGGATTGACCAACTTTTTAGCAATACACTGGACAAGGATGAACATCCGTATTATCAGGAGATCCATAAATTGCGTGTTTCAAGTCATCTGCTGATTCGGCGTGATGGTGAATTGCTCCAATATGTACCTTTTCATAAACGAGCCTGGCACGCAGGCATTTCCAGATTCTCAGGACGCGAGTCCTGTAATGATTTTTCCATAGGAATTGAACTGGAAGGTACTGACTTTGAACCTTTTACAAAAAAGCAGTATGACGTTTTATTTGATGTTTTACGAACCCTGATAGCACACTATCCACACCTCTCTGCCAAAGCCATCACAGGGCATCAGCATATTGCCCCCGCT
>JALVDQ010000084.1 GCA_027008885.1 Thiotrichaceae bacterium
GGGTCACACCTGAAAGTTATGATTTAGCAGATAAAGAACTGCGTTTTCTGATTGATGAAATCAGCAAAAACAAGCCCCGTATTATCACCATTATTGATAGCTGTCATTCTGCCGGAGCCACGCGGGGCGTAGATGATGATGCTGATAGTGAAGAACAGGTCAGACAAACACCTGGCTCTGACACTGCACGCCCTTTGGACAGTTATATTTTCTATCAGGCAGCTAAAACTGAAGGCTGGCTGGATGATATGAGCCGTTTGGGTGAAGGTGCGCATATTGAGATGTCGGCTTGTCGTGACCGGCAATTATCCAAAGAAAAATTTGTGGGTCGAACCCGTCACGGCGTGTTTACCTATTACCTGCAACAAACGTTGAGGTATACGCATGAACTGCCGAGTTATCGAAACCTGAACGCCATTGTCAGCCAGAAAGTGAAGGCAAGCGTTGCCATGCAACATCCACAGGCAGATGCGATTGGCAATACGGATATCAACGAGGGCTTTCTTGCTGATCGTATTGAGCCAGCCCAGAGTCAGCTTTTTTATGATCAAGGTAACTGGTGGATTAATGTCGGTCTGGCACAAGGCATTAATCAAAATGCAAAGCTTTCGATAATCACTGATAACAAGCAAAAACAAAGCTGTGATGCTGTAGTCATTGAAGTACTGCATGATAAAAGTCGTGTGGATATCAAGAGCAATATTCAAAACAGTGAGGCTTTACAAACGAATCAGGTTTACCAGGCGTTGATTACTGACCCCGCCATGCCAAAACTGGCTATTCGCTTAAAAGGAGATCAAACCCAGTTAGAAGAACTTCGTACCTCACTGCGGGAAGATCATTTTCTGCAAGAAACGGACAAACATGCTGCCTATCAGATTCAGGCAGCTCCTGATAATGGTAGCTGTTATAAGCTCTCTCGTGTTTCGGGTTTACCTGTTTTGGCTCCAATTGGCACTGCCAGAGAAGTGCTGAATCAGGCAAAAAAAATGGCGTACTGGGAACGTGCGCTGAATTTGGCTTATGCCACAGGAGAGCTGCCAAATAACTGTGTTAAGCTGCTTGTAAAACAGCAGAATTATGCTGATACGAGCTTCTCAAGGCTTGAAAATACAGATCAGGAAATTAATTTAAATTATCAATGGCACAATGGCGATTGGCAAAAGCCAGTGGTTAAATTCACGCTTGAATTAAATCCTGATATTCAGCATAAAGACAACAAACTGTATGTGTCATTGCTGTTTCTTGATTCACTCACTGGCGAGGTATTTGTTCTCGCCAATAATATTAATCTGATTCAAAAAACTCAGGAAGTCTGGGACGGCAATTCAAAAACACAGGATAATGAAATCCACCGCTTTGAAGTAAAAAGCAGCAAGAACAACACCTTTCGGTTTAATGTGGATGAACGACTGTTAAAACAGGGAATCAGCAGAACAACTGATTTTCTCAAGCTGGTAATTACCAACTTTGATAATGATATGAGCAGTTTTGCCCAAAAAGGATTTAGCAGGGATGAATACACGCCAACCTGCAAGAAGAATCAAAATGGACGCAGCGCTACCCGAGGCATGGATAGCGATGAGGATTATGACTATAACGAAAACGATGTGTTTGTCCCACGGGCAAGTACACAGACCATCACGCTCAATACCATTAGCCCGTTAAAATCAGTTAGATCAGAAGATGGTACGATTACAATTAGTGACTCCATTAGAATTTTGCCTCATGGAATTAATGCAAATATTTATCTGCAAGAGCAATATGACTCCTCTAATAAGGGCGCAAAAGGTATCGACGACACACTCGCGCAGCCAGAAATTTTCAAGAATAACCCTTATGCCTTCCCGCTATCACTGACAGCACATAAAGAGCTTGATAGCGCTCCTACGGTTATAAAAATTGACTTGCCTGAAACACGTTCGGTGGATTCCGTAAGCATTTCTGAAAAGAATCCGTTAATCGTTGAAATAGACCAAAAGCTTAAAGAGAATGAACAGATATTGCCCTTTGCCAAAGATGGCGAGTTTTTTATCCCGCTGGGTTATGCAAAGCGCAAAATAGATGGAAACGGTAAAACACATATTATTATCGAGCAATTGCCTGATAGCACGTCCGCACCTCAAGATACCGGAAATAGAAGTGTTGGCGGGTCTATTTATATCTATCTGCAAAAAATTGTATTCAATACGCTCAAAATTGAACACGATAACAGCCGTTTGGCGCTTCCACAATTTGCTACGGCAGAAGCATTAAGTGTTGATGGCTACGAAGACAGGGAAGAAATACTCCGTGATCAAATTGCAAAGGCAGATAAAATCCTGCTGTTTGTGCATGGCATTCTGGGTGATACCTCAATCATGGCGGGTTCAATCAATGCAAAATTAGCGGATGGGCAAACAATCGGCGATAACTATGATGTCGTTCTCACCTTTGATTATGAGAATCTGAACACACCGATTGCTGAGACTGCCGAGGCTCTTATTAAAAAACTTGCAAATCTGGGGCTGGATGAATCACATCATAAACAACTGGATATTGTAGCGCATTCAATGGGCGGTCTGGTTTCCCGCTGGATGATAGAAAAAAATCCCGCTGCACCAAAAGTCAATAAACTGGTCATGTTAGGCACGCCAAATGGCGGCTCCCCCTTGAGTGATGTGAAAAAGTGGGCATTTGGGGCATTAACACTTGCGCTAAATGGCATAGCCCTGACAGGCATTACCGGCTTAACTATTTCTTTATTGGGTCGCTTGCTTAATTCTGCTGATGAATCACTCGATGAAATGCAAAAAGATTCCAAGACACTGCAATTTCTCTATGAAGCCAAAGACCCAAATGTTCCTTATTTTATGATCGCAGGTGATACCGCAAACTTGCGCATACAACTTAAAGAAAGTGACAGTAAATTTGCGCGTTTTACACACTTCATAACAGAACGCAGCAAGCTTGCAGTAGCTGATCTGTTTACCAGCAAACTCTTTGCCGAAGCTAATGATATTGCGGTTTCACAAAAAAGTATGATGCATATTCCGGCAGATAGAAAACATGCTTTGGAAGTTACTAAAATTGATTGTGATCATACCAGCTATTTTGTGAACGAGAATAGCCTAAAGGAATTGGCACGAGCGCTCAGGGCTAGGAGCCTGTCCGAGAACTAGAAATTGACTGCAAATCCCACAATCATCATAATCTGAGCTTATCAAGTTCGTTAAATAGAGCGACTATTCGCCTCTCTTGATAAACTCACCTTATAACAATTCTGAAATTTTCGTTTCAATCCCAGTTCTCGGACAAGCTCCTAGGAGCTTGTCCGAGAACTAGCTTCCAAAAAATGCGACCACAATATATAGTATTTTCTTAATGCAAAAACCACTATATATTGATTGAAATTTTTAAAAACTTAGTTCTCGGACAGCCACCTAGGAGCTTGTGACTCATACATACTCGTTCCCGTATTCCGCGAGATCTCATACTACGTTGCTCTGTCCTCTGCCACCCATCCCCCCTGTTTTTTATATATTTTTGCTTTTACTCCGGGCGCATATGCGGAAACAGGATAACATCCCTTATCGAAGGTGCGTCGGTCAATAGCATAACTAAACGATCAATGCCGATGCCTTCGCCTGCGGTGGGGGGCATTCCGTATTCGAGTGCGCGGATGTAGTCGGCATCGTAGTGCATGGCTTCGTCGTCTCCGGCGTCTTTTTCGGCGACTTGCTTTTTAAAGCGTTCTGCCTGGTCTTCGGCATCATTTAGCTCTGAGAAGCCGTTGCCAATTTCGCGCCCGCCAATAAACAGTTCAAAGCGGTCGGTGATAAAGTCATTGTCATCATTGCGGCGCGCCAGTGGTGAGACTTCGGCGGGGTATTCGGTGATGAAGGTGGGGTTTAGCAGTTTTTTCTCGACGGTTTCATCAAAGATTTCCATTTGTAGCTTGCCCAGCCCCCAGTAGCTTTCGACATTGATGCCAAGTTTTTCTGCGAGTGCTTTGGCGTTTTCAAGTGTGCTAATATCCGCTTCGCTTAAATCGGGGTTATGTTTTAGAATCGAGTCTTTAACCGAGATACGCTCAAAGGCTTTGCCAAAATCAAAAGTTTCTCCCTGATAGGTGATTTCGGTTGTGCCCATGACATCAACCGCCAGCCCTCTAAAGAGTTCTTCGGTGAGATCCATGAGGTCGTTAAAATCCGCATACGCCATGTAAAATTCGATCATGGTAAATTCGGGGTTATGTCGTGTTGACAGCCCTTCATTTCTAAAATTACGGTTGATTTCAAAGACACGTTCAAAACCACCCACAACCAGACGTTTGAGGTAAAGCTCTGGAGCGATGCGCATATACATATCAATATCCAGGGCGTTGTGGTGTGTTTCAAACGGGCGCGCGCTTGCACCCCCTGGAATTACCTGCAACATGGGGGTTTCGACTTCCAT
>JALVDQ010000085.1 GCA_027008885.1 Thiotrichaceae bacterium
GAGCTAATCGGAATGATTGAAATAGTATTTGTCATAAAATATTTGTAAGAATCACGGAAGCAGGGCTTAACAGTGTGCCATCTTGCTACACAAAAATATATAAAAAACAGGGGGGATGGGTGTGGCAGAGGGCAGAGGGCAGAAGACAGAGGGCAGAAGACAGAAGACAGAAGACAGAAGACAGAGCATGTAGTATCACAATTTCCGTGAAAACCTGATTTACTATTTTTCCTCAAATGGATAAAGTTTCAAGGATTTTCTCACGGATATGATTCTTTGGTATTCTTCTTCGAGTTTTGCAAAATCTGGAACTTTTTTTAAACCCTGGTGGTTGATGTACGCATATCCTGCGGCTGCACCTGCAAGAAAACCCAGCGGGTTCTTCACGCCAACCAGGGTTCTCGCTCCTATGCCTGCGGAATAAATCAGCTTGCCGCGACGTGATTGTTGGCTGTGGTGTTTTCCACTGATGCACCATTCGACAAAATGTTCGCAGTTATTGTGCAGTATATGATATTGCGCCTCGCCCAAACGCAAGCAGGCGCGCAAAATGGCTTCATCGGGAGAATATTTTCGATTTTTATATGGACGGATGAATATCTCGGTCTCATTGGCAAAATCCTTAAGGTCTATTTCTTCAATTATTCCGGCTGTTGTTAAATCATTAGCCAAACCGGAATAGTGAATAACACGACCATTGCCCAGACCCAAACCATGATGTGTATACGAGCCTGCAATTTTTTTTACATACAAATGCTGACCTTTATATTTGTCGTGCATATTCAGAGCCCAACTAAAACAAGAGGTATATTATTATACCCATCCCCCCTGTTTTTCATATATTTTTGCGCAGTCTGTGTTGAGGAGCGAAACACGGGAGCTTCAAAAGCTATGATTATCAGTATAATAAGTAGAACTAAATATTAAAACATGATAGATTATTCGCCAGGGGGGATTTGTTTAATCAATCAAGGAAGATTAATATGTCAGATACCACGTCAGATAATGATGATCTCAGTCTAACTCACGAGTATATGATTGCCGGAGTTGTTATTTTCTTGTTTGGCTTGTTGTATTGGTTTTTAAATGGTCATTCTGAAGACGACTCTATTTCACCGCTATTGTCTTCGGCTCCAGCAACTACGCTAGAAAGCACCAGGGAAAAGATGCCAAGGCAAGGGCATCCGTTGGTTCCCGCTGCTGTTGCAACTTCAGCTGTCGCGGCTACTACGGCTGCTACTGCAACAACTACAGCTAAAGAGCCTTTAGCTGATTCCGACCTGTCAATAAGCTCCGAGGTTGAACAGTCCCGGCAAAACAATACCCCGGATACGCTTGCGCAAGATGAGAAAAGTGTAAGCCCTGTTGCTGAAACAGATGCCCCGGAAAAAGCCTCGCTTGCTTCCAAAGCCGATGAGAGCGTAGCAAAAACAGCCGAAACAAAAGTTGCTCCGGAACAAGCCGCTGCTACTGTTGCCAATGAAACAACTAACAAAGCAAATCAGGCTGAAACAACTGGAGTAGCAAAGCCTGATACTGGCAATGCTGTTGCCGATACTGCTGAAGAGGGTAAAGCAGCCAGTAGTAGCAATGAAGAGGTTGCACCCGTATATTCTCTTCCTGATGGAACAAAAATCAAACTGTCAGCCAACGGTTTTGAAGGTGAGTTGCAGCAGCTTTTCCAAAACGGGATACTAAACAAGCCCTTAACCTATGACCAGGTTTATTTTGATACAGGTTCTGCAAAAATCAATGATAAATCGAACCGCCAAATTATGGTTACAGCAGCATTAATGCATGCTTATCCGAAAATAAATATTTTATTGCGGGGGCATACGGATAATCGTGGATCAGCCACTGATAACTTTCAATTATCGCTCGCCAGAGCCAATTCAATGGGTTTGGCTTTGGGAGCTTTAGGTATTGACACCGAACGGATTCGAGTGCTCGGTATGGGTGACAGTTTTCCTGTCGCAAGTAACAATACAGAAGAAGGTCGCAAGAAAAATCGTCGTATTGAAATTTTATTGCAGTAGAACGATTACCTGAATCCAGTAAGCACGGATTCATATTTCATTTATTAACAATTTATTACATTTTAGGAGTTGAAGCTATGCAAGGATTTATGTCTTCAGTTACAGATACACTAGGCGCCCTGGGATCGGGCAAACTTGGACAAGCACTGATAGGATTACTTATCCTTGTTGTTGGTCTGATTGTTGTTAAATTTGTTGCGGCGATTATTCGAAGAATGCTCAACAGGGTGAGTTTTTTAAAGCAAAATAATCTGGCAAATCCGATTGCATCACTGATAAAAGCCTTGTTTACTATTTTTGTATTAATCACGGTGTTGCAATATTTTGGTTTAACCGACGTGTTAGCCCCCTTAAAGGAAATGCTGAATAAATTCCTCGCGGCTATCCCCAATATTATTGGTGCCGGAGTTATTGCTTATGCTGGCTGGATTATTTCCAAAATCGTCTCTGAACTTGTGGGCATAGGGCTTAATAAAGTTGACAGACAGATAATGGAAAGAACAGGCAGCGACAATATCAAAATTTCAAAAATCGGAAGCTCCTTTATTTTTGCTGCAATATTGCTTCCAATAGCCGTTACTGCATTGGGTGTATTAAATATTCCTGCCATAACCGAACCAGCATCCGATATGCTCAACAAACTCATGGCTGCAATACCCAATATCATTGGTGCGGCGATTATCCTTGGTGTTACCTATTATGTTGCCAAATTTGTTATCTCCATTCTGAGCGGTATTTTTGAAGGAATAGAGCTTGACGCAATGCCAGAAAAACTCGGTGTAACCAGCCTCTTCAATGCATCATTTACACCAACAAAGCTAATCAATGGCGCGATTATGTTCTTCTCCATGCTAACCGCTGCAACTGCGGCAGTTAATACACTTGGTATTGATATTATCTCGAATATCTTTGCCAGAGTGCTTGAGTTTGGTGGCGGCATACTTGTTGGCAGCATCATCCTGGTAGTTGGTTATTTCTTAAGCTCCATTGCCTATAACAAGTTAAGCGAACATACCAGCGCAGGAATCGCCAATATTGCACGCATCGCAATCCTTGGCCTGGTATTAGCGATGGGACTAAAAGCAATGGGACTGGCTGACAATATCGTCAACATGGCATTCGGCTTTACACTCGCCTCGGTTGCCGTAGCACTAGCCCTGGCATTTGGCTTCGGTGGACGCGATGCCGCCAAAACAATCGCAAACAAATGGGCTGATAAAATTAAATAAAACCTGTCTCTCCGATAGCACATCTGACACTTCTACGCTGTCAGATGTGCCTATTACCCTACCTATACCCATCCCCCCCTGTTTTTACATATTTTTTGTGTAGCCTCACAGGGCGATCGCATATTATACTCCTCTCCATGCAGACCCCAACTACTGACACTTCCGGCAATACTCTCCCGCGCATTCTTATTGCTCTGCTCAAAGGTGTGCTTTATGAGGAAAACGATCCCGCCCTTTGGCAGTCGCTATTGAGTTTGCAGGCGCGTGTGCGTGATCATATGGCGTTGCTGGGGCTGGAGTTGATGCTGGATGAGGCGGAGGGTTATGCCTGGCTAAAAAGCCGTGTTGCGGAGGATGGTGAGCCTGAATTGCCGCGCCTGATGGTGCGCCGTCCGCTGTCTTTTGCGGTGAGTTTGTTGCTGGCGTTGTTGCGCAAGAAGCTTGCAGAAGCTGATGCCAGTGGAGAGAATCAGCGCCTGATTTTGTCGCGTGAGGATATGCTGGAGCTGGTGCGTGTATTTATGCCGGGTGGCAGCAATGAGGCACGTCTGGTAAAGCAGGTGGACAGCAGTATTAACAAGATTGCACAGTTGGGTTTTTTGCGTAAGTTGCGTAGCGATGAACAGCGTTTTGAAGTGCGGCGTATTTTGAAAGCTTTTGTGGATGCGCAGTGGTTGCAGGAATTTGATCAGCGGCTTGCCGAATATCAGCAACATGTGCTGCAAACACAGCCGGAGGGTGCTGATGACTGAGGCATTGCAACTGGATTTTTCTGCCGATGACAGCCAGGCGGGTTTTCGTTTGCGTTCGCTGGAGATTTTTAACTGGGGCACATTTCATCAAAAGGTCTGGTCGCTTCAGGCTGATGGCGAAAATACTTTGCTCACTGGTGACATTGGCTCGGGTAAATCTACTCTGGTGGATGCCGTAACTACCTTGCTGGTACCAGCGCATCGGGTTGCCTATAACAAGGCGGCAGGGGCGGAGGCGCGCGAGCGTGACCTGCGCTCCTATGTGTTGGGCTATTACAAGTCGGCGCGTCAGGATGGCGGTGTGAGTTCGCGTCCGGTGGCGTTGCGTGATCATAATAGCTATTCGGTAGTGCTGGGTGTTTTCCATAATGCCGGTTACGGTCAGACTGTGACCCTGGCGCAGGTGTTCTGGAGCAAGGATACCCGCGCCCAGCCCAGCCGCTTTTATCTGGTGGCAGATCGGGCTTTAAGTATTGCGGAGGATTTTTCCGGCTTTGGCAAGGATATAAAGCAACTGAAAAAACGTCTGCGGGCGCAACCCAACCATGAGGTTTTCGACAGCTTTCCGCCTTATGGCGCGGCATTGCGGCGGCGTTTCGGGATTAATAGCGAGCAGGCGCTGGAGCTGTTTCACCAGACGGTTTCGATGAAATCGGTGGGTAATCTGACCCAGTTTGTGCGTGAACACATGCTGGAAGGCTTTGATGTTACTACACGCATTGAAAACCTGATTCACCATTTTGATGATCTGAATCGCGCCCACGAAGCCGTACTCAAGGCAAAACAGCAGGTCGAGCGCCTTACGCCGCTGGTAGCTAACTGTGAACAGCATGAGAAATTAGTCAACCAGGCAGAAAGCCTGCGTCAAAGTCGGGATGCGCTGCGTGCCTGGTTTGCCTCGCTCAAGCAGGAATTGCTACAGGCGCGTCTTGAAAAACTGCAACACGAAGCCGAAAAATACCAGGCGCGCTTGCAGGGCAAGGAACAGAATCTTGCAGAACAGCGCGCCGAGCGTGACCAGCTCACCCGTGCGATTGCCCAAAATGGTGGTGACCGCTTGCACAGCATCGCCCGCGAAATCGAGCAAAAACAGCAGGAAAAATCCACCCGTCAAGACACTGCCGAGCGTTATGAGTTATTACGCCAGCAGCTTGAGCTGCCCAAAGTGGTCAATAGTGAGCAGTTTGTAAGTAACCGTCAACAGCTTGCGGCTCTGCGCGAAACGCTGGAGACCCGACAGGCGGATCACGATAACCAGCGGGTAGAGCAGGAAGTGGAATTTCGCAAGCTCAAGGAACAACACGGTGATATCGAACAGGAGCTTGTCTCGCTACGTCAGCGGCGCAGCAATATCCCGCAGCAGCAGGTTAGTATTCGCGATGCGCTGTGTGAAGCACTGCAACTGGATATTGCCGAAATGCCTTTTGCCGGTGAGCTGATTCAGGTGCGTGAGGATGAAGGCGACTGGGAAGGCGCGGCAGAGCGCGTGCTGCATAATTTTGCGCTGTCTTTATTGGTGCCAGACAAGCATTATGCTGCTGTCAGTGAGTGGGTGGAGCGCGCCCACCTGCGAGGCAGACTGGTGTATTATCGGGTGCAGAAAGTACACGACAAAGCACTCGATTTACACCCGCAGTCGCTGGTTTACAAACTGGCGATTCACCCCGAATCCGCCTTTTATACCTGGCTGGAACAACAGTTGGCGCAGCGTTTTGATTATGCCTGCTGTGACAATATGGACGCCTTCCGCCGCGAGCGTCGCGCGATTAGCCGTCACGGGCAGATCAAGTCCGGCGGTACACGCCACGAAAAGGATGATCGTCACCGCATTGATGATCGCAGCCGCTATGTGCTGGGCTGGAGCAATGAAAACAAGATCGCCGCGCTGGAAAATAATCAACGCACACTGGAACAACAGATGCAGCGCATTGCCACCGATATAGCACAAATCCGCAATCGGCAGGATGCGCTCAGAAAACAGGCAGAAACCGTTCTCAAACTCAATGAAATCAGTGATTTTGAACGCCTCAACTGGCAACCGCTGGCACAGGCAATTGACCGACTGCAAGAGGAGCGCAAGCAACTGGAAGCCAGCTCTGATCTGTTGCAAACCTTGCAGGCGCAATTACAGACACTGGAATCGACACTCAAGCAAAGTGAAGCCGATATAGACAGGCTGAAGGAAGCTCTGGCAAGCAATCGCACCCGTCAGGAACACGCCAATGAGCTATTGCAGCAGTGCGAAAATGAGCTTGCAAATCTGGATCAAAACCAGCGCGAGCAACGCTTTACCGAACTGGCAAAGATGCGTGATGAAGCTCTGGGTGAGCACAGACTCACGGTGGAATCCTGCGATAACCGCGAAAAAGACATGCGTGAATGGCTGCAAAAACGCATTGATGCTGTGGACAGAAAGAAAAATGCCCTGGGTGAGCGCATTATCAGGGCAATGCAGGACTACCGCCGCGACTATCCACTGGAAACTGACGAGGTAGATGCCGCCATCGAAGCTGCTCCCGCCTACCGTGAAATGCTGGATGAACTGCAAAATGATGGTCTGCCGCGTTTTGAGCAGAAATTCAAGGAACTGCTGAATGAAAACACCATCCGCGAAGTCGCCAACTTCCAGTCGCAACTGCGCCGCGAAGAGCAAACCATCCGCGAGCGTATCGAACAGATCAATGAATCACTGACACAGATTGATTACAACGACGGGCGTTATATTCGCCTCGAAGCGCGCAGCAATCCTGACAGGCAAATTCACGATTTTCAGCATGATCTCAGAAGCTGCACCGAAGGTACGCTGGGCGGCGATGAAGACGAGCAATACTCGGAAGACAAATTCCTGCAAGTCAAACATATTATTGAGCGTTTTCGCGGACGCGAAGGCAGCACAGATCTGGATCGTCGCTGGACAAACTACGTCACCGATGTGCGCAACTGGTTTGTGTTCTCTGCCTCGGAACGCTGGCGCGAGGATGACCGCGAGCATGAACATTACAGCGACTCCGGTGGCAAATCCGGCGGGCAAAAAGAAAAGCTCGCCTATACCGTACTCGCCGCCAGCCTCGCCTACCAGTTTGGACTCAAATGGGATGAACGCCGTTCACGCAGCTTCCGTTTTGTAGTCATCGACGAAGCCTTTGGTCGCGGCTCCGACGAATCCGCCCGCTTCGCACTGGAGCTGTTTAAAAAGCTGCAACTGCAACTGCTGATCGTCACCCCGCTGCAAAAAATCCACATTATCGAACCCTACGTCGCCAGCGTCGGCTTTGTGCACAATGACGGTGGCAACGAATCCATGCTGCGCAATCTCAGCATTGAAGAGTATCGGGCAGAGCGTGAAGCTCGCTCCATCCAGGCTAGACAATAAGGTTGTTATGCCCAACTGGAGCACTCACAAGGATATACTGGCGCGACTTGAGCGGCTCTGGAACAGTGGCAGGTTATTGCGAGAACAATTGCATGACAGTGGCTTGTTTCCACTGCGTATCCCACTAAAAAAACCTTCCAGCAAGGAGCTGGATTGCCAGTTCGACAAGGCGCGTCACTGGGTAAGCCAGTGGCAGGCAAATAGTCGCAGGCAGGGCTACAGGCTGGAATGGAAAACACTGCATCATCGTGTGCATGGCAAAAATCAGCTACCTGTTGCGGTACATATTGATAGCCATGAGCAGGCAATCAAACTGTTGGATAAAATAGCGCAAAGCCAGCAGTTTAATGAGTTAAGTGCCTTGCTGCTGTCGGCGTTTCCATCCCTTGCCGACTGGCTGCAACGCAAACCGCATCAGTTATTGGCGCATGCGCCTGACTGGGAGCGCCTGATTGCGCTGATGCAATGGCTTAAAGAGCATCCCCGACCAGAGATTTATCTGCGCCAGATTGATTTGCCGGATATTCACAGCAAGTTTATTGAACAACATCGAGGGCTGCTGACTGAGTTGCTGGATCAGGTCCTGGCGGATTCGCAGATTGAGCGCTCAAGTCGGGGCGTGCGTGGTTTTGAGCAGCGTTATGGCTTTCGCAGCAAGCCGCTACTGGTACGCTTTCGTTTGCTGGATCAGGCACAGTGGATTCATGGCTTGCAGGATTTGAGCATACCGTTGACGGATTTTCGTCGTCTTGATCCACCTGCCAAGCGGATTCTGATAGTGGAGAACGAGATTACCTTTCTGGCGCTACCTGACCTGAGTAATACCCTGGCGATTTTTGGTAAAGGTTATGCGCTGGATGTACTCGCGGATATTCCCTGGCTGAATCATAAAAGTCTGCATTACTGGAGCGATCTGGATACGCATGGCTTTGTTATGCTCAACCAGATTCGTGAATATTATCCACATACCCGCTCGTTCTTAATGGATGCGGAAACCTTGCTGGCGCACAAGCGACAATGGGGGATTGAAGCTAAACCGGTGGAACGTACACTGGACTATCTTACAGCGGATGAAGAAGAAGTGTATCAGGGTTTGCTGCAACATCGCTGGCAAAAAAACCTGCGCCTGGAGCAGGAATTTATTGGTTTTAAGTGGATAAAAAACCGGGTTGCGGCTTTAAGTACCGGCTCCTAGAAGCTATGGCTAATGCCGCGCCACCCCGCGTTTCGCGCACTTAACGCAGGGTACCCGTATTCCGCAGGGCTTCATACGGGCTACGTTGCTGTCCTCTGTCCTCAAATACCCATCCCCCCTGTTTTTATATATTTTTGCGTAGTTGCGTAGGGTTGGTGTAGCCATGCGTAACCAACCGAATCTGGTTGCTTGCGTAAACTCCACCAACCCTACAATTAGATGCTCTGCCGCTGTCTTCTGCCCTCTGTCTTCTGCTACCCATCCCCCCCTTTTTTTACATCTTTTTATCAAGGAAGCTCTGATATAAGTCGATTAAACAGAACTTCCTAAACAAACCCGGTTATTTTAAGCTACACTCTCAGAACTATTATTTATTCCGGGCTACTGATAGACACTGTGTTAAAAGTTAACGATTTACATAAGAGTTTTGGCTCGCTTGAGGTTATTAAGGGTGTATCACTTCAGGCAAAGAAAGGGGATGTTATTTCAATTCTTGGTCGCAGTGGTTCAGGCAAAAGTACCTTTTTACGCTGTATTAACTTTCTTGAAACGCCAACCAAAGGCACGATCAGTTTGAGCGGCGAGACGATAACCGTTGCGGACAATCGCAAGGGTGTTTCTGAAATTACCGACAAGGCACAGGTACGACGCTTGCGTACTCGCATGGCAATGGTGTTTCAGCAGTTTAATCTGTGGTCTCACATGACTGTTTTTGATAATGTCACGATTGCATTAAAAACCGCGCTCAAGTTACCTAAAAAAGAAGCCAACGCGCGCGCCAGAAAATATCTGGCACAGGTTAATATGAGTGACCGAAGCGATTACTATCCTGCCCAGCTTTCTGGCGGACAAATGCAACGGGTGGCAATTGCTCGCGCACTGGCAATGGAGCCTGATATTTTACTTTTTGATGAACCCACCTCGGCACTTGATCCTGAACTGGTTGAAGAGGTTCTGAACGTCATTAAAGACCTTGCCAAACAGGGGCGCACGATGCTGGTTGTAACCCATGAAATGGCATTTGCGCGGGATGTTTCGAATCGCGTTATCTTTTTTGATGACGGCATTATTGTCGAAGATGCGCCACCACAGGAAGCATTTAATAACCCCAAATCAGATCAATTTAAGCAATTTATTTCCAAAGAGTATTAGCTCATTATTATTACCAAAGGAGAACATTATTATGATAAAAAATATGCTAAAAACATGCTCACTCGTTTCACTTGCGCTGAGCTTTTTTATGCTGATCAGCGCCTCAGCTTTTGCCAAAGACACCGTGCGTATCGGCGTTGAGGGGGCTTATCCTCCCTTTAGTAAAACCACCAAAGATGGTTCACTTGAAGGTTTTGATATTGATATTGCGAAAGCACTTTGCAAAGAAATGGATGTTGAGTGCAAACTGGTGAAACAGGATTGGGATGGCATTATCCCCGCGCTGCTTGCAAAAAAATACGATGCGATTATTGCCTCCATGTCAATCACGGACGACCGCAAAAAGAAGGTCGCCTTTACTAACCGTTATTATCAGTCACCTGCGCGTTTTATTCACAAGAAAGGCGAAAAAGCCGAGATTTCCAAAGAAGGCTTGAAAGGCAAGAGTGTTGCGGTACAACGTGGCACTGTTTCTGACAAGTTTATCACCGGCGAATTTGGCGATGAAGTTGATGTTAAACGCTATGGCACACAGGAAGAGGCTTACCTTGACCTGAATGCAGGGCGTGTTGATTTTGTTTTTGCCGATGCGTTTGTATTGCTTGAATACCTTAATTCAGACAAGGGCAAAGACTACGAATTTATCGGTGACAGTTATACTGACCCGAAATACTTTGGCGAAGGCATCGGCATTGCACTACGCAAGCAAGATACCGAGCTAAAAGAGAAGTTTAATAAAGCCATTAAAAGCATTCGTGAGAATGGTACTTATGACAAAATTCGCAAAAAGTACTTTGATTTCGATATTTTTGGCAAAGATTAAGTTATATCTCTTAGCATAACCGCTGTGTTGAGCCAAAGCGAAACACAGGTTTAGTCTTGCAGACAACAGACAACGTAACCTTAGCAAGCAGGAGCATCCATCACTATGAATGAAATCTTCGGTGGCTACCTTCCCATGATTCTCAAGGGAATGATGGTTACAATTGAGGTTGCGTTGCTTTCCTTGCTGTTATCTCTATTTCTGGGCATTGTGACTGCCTCCGCGAGACTCTATGGCGGCACCTTTGCACGCACTCTTGCGGCGACTTATACCACTATCATCAGGGGCGTTCCTGACCTTGTTCTGATGACACTGATCTTTTTTGGCGGACAGATACTGGTCAATCATTTGGGTGATAAGTTTGGTTGGGGTTATATTGATGTTGATCCGATGATTGCAGGCATTATCACCATTGGTTTTATTTTTGGTGCTTATATGGGCGAGACATTTCGCGGTGCCATTATGGCGGTTAATAAAGGACAAATCGAAGCAGGACACGCTTACGGCATGACCCCTTTGCAGGTTTTTATTCACATTACGTTTCCCGCAATGATTCGCCACGCCATCCCGGGTTTCTTCAATAACTGGCTGGTTTTGGTGAAAACCACAGCACTGGTCTCTGTTATCGGGCTTCAGGATATGGTGTTTAATGCCAAAGTTGCTGGTGATACACTGCGTCAACCCTTTACTTTTTACGTTCTGGTTGGCTTTCTGTTTTTACTCATTACCGCCGTGAGTGATCTGGCAATGCGCTGGCTTGAGCGCAAATATAATGTAGGGCGATAACAGGTGGACTTCTCCATTATCATCGACAACCTGCCGCTTTTGTTTAAAGGGCTTGGCTTAACACTGCAATTGCTGATAATTTCGTTAGTGATTGGCTTTTTTCTTTCGATTCCACTTGCCATTATGGCGGCATCCAAAAAACCCTGGATGAGTTTACCTGTAAAAATTTATATCTATATTTTTCGCGGCACGCCATTACTGATTCAGGTTTTTATTATTTACTACGGCTTCTCACAGTTTGAGTGGCTGCGTGAAAGCCCATTGTGGGTAATTTTTAAACAAGCCTACTGGTGTGCCATCATTGCCTTTACGCTGAATACGGCAGCTTATACTGCGGAGATTTTTCGGGGTGCTATCCTGCAAACCCCCAAAGGTGAAATCGAGGCAGCACAAGCCTGTGGCATGTCACGCTTTGATCAGTATCGGCACATTATTTTGCCCAGCGCATTGCGCCGCTCTATCCCCATGTATGGCAATGAAGTTATTTTTATGCTGCATGCAACGGTGTTAGCTGGCGTTATCACACTGGTTGACCTGTTTGGCGCTGCCAAGATTATCAATTCACGCTACTATGCGCCTTTTGAATCCTTTATTAGTGCGGGTCTGTTTTATCTTGTCATCACCTTTACAATTGTGTTTATCTTTAAACTGGCTGAAAAGCACTTTCTCAAACATTTAGAACAATAGTTAATGAGCATATTTCTCACCGGCTTACTGCTCGGAGCAAGCCTGATTATCGCCATTGGCTCGCAAAATGCTTATGTGCTAAAGCAGGGCTTGTTACGCCGCCATGTTTTCCTGATTTGTTTAATTTGTTCGCTTTCTGATGCGCTATTAATCAGTATTGGCACGACGGGAATAGGCAAAATCATTGAGAATCACCCCGATTGGTTAAAGGCAATTACCTGGTTTGGCGCGACTTACTTGTTCTTTTTTGGTATTAACAGTTTTCGGGCTGCGCTCAAAAATCAAACACTGGAAACTGCTGCTGATGATAGCAATCAAAGCATTAAAGTGGTTATCAGCACCGTTTTAGCACTCACATTTTTAAATCCGCATGTTTATCTTGATACCGTCTTGCTGATTGGCAGTATCGCATCAGCTTATCAAGATAGCGAACGACTTTATTTTACCTTAGGTGCAATTAGCGCCTCATTTGTCTGGTTCTTTGCTTTGGGTTACGGCGCACGATTACTGATTCCATTATTCAAAAATGCCTCAGCCTGGAAAATATTAAACAGCCTGATTGGGCTTGTTATGTGGTGGATTGCTTATCAACTAATCAAAAGCTAATTCCTGAGACGAAGTGGTTAACATGCGCCATCCCGCGTTTCGTATACTCAACGGAAATTGAGGAGTACTAGTAATCCTTGAGCGGTCAACATCTTTACAAATGAGTCAAATTTTTTACGCAGCCAATTTTGCCTCCAAAATCATCTGATCAATAGCACCATCCAGTTTTCTCATTGCCGAAGTCATGGGTCGCTCCGGTGTTGTAGGACATCCATCCATTATCTGTGAGCATCCCGGTCGGATAATGCGATGATATACCTTGGTCATAAACAGACAAATGCGTAGTCCTTCATGAGAAACATAGTAACGGTGCGTGCCAGGTATTCTGACAATGATGCCATGAAGCCTTAGGCGCCTCAGGTCATAAGTCATTTTGCCGGGGGAGTAGTCATCGATACTAATGCCCAGTAGTTGTGCCATTTTTTCGCGCAGGTCGGCATTTCGAAAGCCTTCTGGTAACAGCATGAACATACAAAGCACCTGAAACAAAGCCATGACACGCTCATCACCAAACTTCAGACCGGATGCCCGTTGTCCATCAACGACCTGAGGCTGGTTCACCCGTTCAAAAGTTTCATTGCCCAATTGGCAGTCCTGGCTGATCTTTTCGACTTCAAGGAGTCGTCGGTTGGCGTTAAAGCCGATCTCCCGCAAGGCGGGTAGATTTTTCAGCAGTCGACCGATGGCAAAGTCACGAGTATTGTTGATGACCGTTTCGGTTCTTAGTGCACGCTCTTCTTTGAAGTACTGTTTGATCTTGGAGGTCTTGTAGCTGATATGCAGCGTGGGAATAACTCCATGAGTAATGACCCGGGTTGAAAAACGACCCGGTGTCCGTTTGGTAATCCTCCGATTAAAAATCAAACTTACTTTTTCAGGGCGACCCAGGTCGATATTCTCCCGAATCACCTCTTCAAATAGCTGTCGCCCACTGAGCGGGCGATCAAACACCTGGGTTCGAGCAAATTCGGCCTGAAGGATAGAGATTTGGTAGCGATAACCAGCCGCTCTGTCCTCGGATGTAAAGGGATGGGGCAAACGAGCTAACCACTTACGTATGACCCCTTCGATTTTTGTTTCATTCAGATCGTCGAGAATTTGCTGCAAACGCTCGGGGTTAGCACAGGAAAGCACCCCGTTATCCAGTGCTTCATAGGGAATACCTTCCTTTTCCAGTTGCCGCTTGGCGTATTCATGACCATTCAGGTTAACACGAGCGGTATAGGGAAAATAGGAAGAGAACTTAATGAACATTGGACCAAAGTCCTCATCCACCAGGTAAAAATAATACTGGTTGCACATGACAGTAGAGCGATAAAGCCAGGGAAAAGAAGCCCCTGTTTCTGGATTTGTCTTTTTAGTGACGCGGAAACCCTGGAATCTTTCCTGGGCAATACCAATGTAGAGCACGCCTTCCTCTTGATGGAAGTTTTGCAGACGCTTTTTGGTTTCATCGTCTTTACGTTGCCCTTTCTTGAAGTGCACCGTTTCTATGTCATGTTGCCTGGAAAAACGCTGTATATCGGCAACGAAAGCCCGACTCATTGGCGCCATCAGAGTGGTGGAAGCGACTACTGCCCCACGGTGTTTCTTAAAGAATGCAGATACACCACCGCCACTTTGCAACATTGGCTGATAGACGTTGAGATAGAGGCGATCAATACCTTCGATATCCAAAGTAACTTTTTCTTCTAACAATTCACTCAAATTTTGGTTTATCATAACGATGGCTCCGGTTAGCAATTTGGGTTTTATCACCCTCCCGCCGATGATTCGGCTATGACAGAAGCTTAGCACTTCTGGTGACTAACCGGAGCTACCTCATGGCTTGTCGGTCTGAGGCGGAGCCTCGCTAGAATTATACTTTACACCTCCTGACACCACACTGTCAGGAGAGAATATGTTTTATGAAGCACACCCCCCACCTTTTTGCCACTTTTGTACGAGTTGGGCACAAGTTACTGATTTTATTAACCTAACGCCCACATAATTTGAAACTAACACAGGGATGCTTTTGCGGTAAAATGAAGCGATAGCGGAATGACCGCAAAAGTAGCCCTGTGTTAGTTGTCAAATTAATGTGATTGTTAGATTTTAGTT
>JALVDQ010000086.1 GCA_027008885.1 Thiotrichaceae bacterium
GATTTTGACCACACCTGCTTCATAGCCAGTGATTTTATAATTCGCCTCGTTATGGTCTTCTGCAAATTTCATATAAAAAAGTATATATCGCCTTGCTAAATTGCAGTGTTAAGTGTCAATTGAGAGTTTATTATGCCCCATAAGTTTGCTTGCAAAAGTTAAACAGGCATTAATATCTTCTTTTTCCAAAGATGGATATTGATTTAATATTTCTTTTTCCGAATCTCCAGCGCTAAGAAACTCCATAATTGTTTGAACAGTTATTCTTTTCCCTCTTATTGTGGGCTTTCCATTACATAGATCTGGATCAATTGTTATTCTTCCGTCCAGGTAGCTGATTTTTAACGGGTTCATATGTCGTTCTCTGCTAGGGGAGTCTGTCCGAGAACTAGTACAGCATCCACTTTAAACTGACGGATTAGTTAATTATGAAATATTTGCAAAAACAAAGAAGTACAAGCATACCTATACGTCATTTAAAAAGTGTTGCTGTACTAGAAATTGACTGCAAATCCCAGTTCCCGGACAGACTCCCAAGTTTTATGCTAATCATAGCAAAAACAAGAAAAATAATCAGACTTCATTGAAGCCACTCACAGGTACATGTACTACTCAAACCTTATCACCCTTTTTTAATCTACCAACAAATCAAGAACTCTAAACCCCATCATAGTGAAAGCCGATTGACAGTCAAGTAGTGTAAAGCTATTGTTCTGCGTCTATGGCATCAAAAGGGAATATTAAGGAAAAATGAAACCAGTTAAACTCGGATTATTAGGTTTGGGGACAGTCGGCGGCGGTACTGCTACTGTGCTGAAAAGAAATGCAGAAGAAATAGCCAGACGCGCGGGTCGCGGTATTGAGATTGATTTTATTGCGACGCTGGAACCGGAGCGTGCGCCTGAGCTTGGCATTGAAAATATACGCCTTACCAAAGATGCCTATGAAGTCGTTAATGATCCTGATATTGATATCATCATTGAGCTAATCGGTGGTTATTCTCCTGCCAAGGAGCTGGTATTGCAGGCACTTGAAAATGGCAAGCATGTAGTCACCGCAAACAAGGCGCTGATTGCCATGCACGGTGATGAAATCTTTGCCAAGGCGCAGCAAAAAGGTCTGGTGGTTGCGTTTGAAGCAGCGGTTGCTGGTGGTATCCCGATTATAAAATCCCTGCGTGAAGGTCTTGCTGCGAATAATGTTGAGTGGCTTGCAGGCATTATCAATGGTACCGGCAATTTTATTCTGACAGAAATGCGTGACAAGGGCAGGGATTTTGCGGAGGTTCTGGCAGAGGCACAGGCACTTGGCTATGCCGAGGCTGATCCTACTTTTGATGTCGAAGGCATTGATGCAGCGCATAAACTTTGTATTTTATCCTCCATTGCCTTTGGTATTCCGTTACAGTTTGATAAAACCTATACAGAAGGCATCTCCAAAATCACCCAGGAAGATGTGGCGTATGCCGAGGAGCTGGGTTATCGGATTAAACATCTGGGTGTGGCACGGCGTACCGAAAAGGGTATTGAACAGCGCGTCCACCCTACCCTTATCCCGAAAAGCCGTTTGATTGCGAATGTCAATGGCGTGATGAATGCTGTCCTGGTTAAGGGTGATGCTGTCGGCGCAACCCTTTATTACGGCGCTGGTGCTGGTGATGAAGCGACTGCTTCTGCGGTAATTGCTGATATAGTCGATGTCACACGCACGCTCACCACAGATCCGGGCAACCGTGTACCGCATCTGGCATTCCAGCCGAATGAGTTATCCGATACGCCTGTTGTCGGCATGGATGAGGTTGAAACGGCGTTTTATTTGCGCCTCTCGGCAAAAAATGAAGCTGGCGTACTGGCTGAAGTAACCCGTATATTGGGCGACCAGAATATCAGCATCAAGGCGTTTATCCAGAAAGAACCACGTCAGGGCGAGGAAAAAGTCGATATTATTCTGCTCACGCATCGAGTCAATGAGGGTGATATGAATACGGCACTGGAGCAAATTGCTGCGCTTGATGTAATTGGCGATGTTAACCGTATTCGTGTTGAAGCTTTAAGCTAGAATAGGGGTAAAAAATGAACTTTATAGAAACTCGCGGCAATGATGGTACACGTCCAGAGAGGATTAGCTTTTCAGAGGCGATTCTCAGCCCCATGTCGTCTTTTGGCGGCATTTATTCACCCGAATCATTGCCTGATCTGGGGAATGACTTTTTAGAGCGCCATCTCAACGCTGACTATAAAACGCTGGCGCGCAGTATTCTTGCTGCTTTTGAGGTCGATATTGAGCAGCAGGTAATTGATCAGGCACTGGATTTATACGATCATTTTGATGACCCTGGCAACCCTGCGCCCGTGGTAAAAGTCAAGGATGACCTGTATGTCAGCGAACTCTACCACGGTCCTACACGCGCCTTTAAGGATATGGCATTGCAACCCTTTGGCGTGGTGCTCTCTTCTCTCGCGCAAGCTCGCAATGAAGAATACCTGATTATGGCGGCAACCAGTGGTGATACCGGACCTGCGGCACTGGAGACCTTCAAAAATCGCAACAATGTGCGCGTCGTTTGCCTCTATCCTGACGGTGGCACATCTGACGTGCAACGTCTGCAAATGGTCACCGAGGATGCCGATAACCTCAAGGTGATTGGCATTCACGGAGACTTTGATGATGCCCAGAGCGCCCTGAAAATGCTGCTGGGTTCAGCCTCTTTCAATGCCAGACTGACAGAGAAAAATATTTCGCTATCTGCCGCAAATTCGGTCAATTTCGGGCGCATTATTTTCCAGCTTATGTACCACATACACAGCTATCTGGAGCTTCTCAGGCAAGGTGCGATCAAACTCGGCGAGAAGGTGTATCTTGATGTGCCAAGCGGTAATTTTGGCAATGCGCTGGGTGGCTATTACGCCATGAAAATGGGCTTGCCTGTTGAAAAAATACTGATCGCATCCAATCAGAACAATGTCTTAAGCAGCCTCATCAACGATGGTGTTTACGATATTAGTGATTCATCGGTGATTGCCACAACCTCACCCGCAATGGATATTCTTAAATCATCCAATGTGGAACGCATTCTGTTTGACTTGTTTGGCAGGGAACGCACCAAAGAACTGATGCTGCAACTTGACTCGGAAAAACGCTACAAGCTGACAGAATCTGAACTTGCGCAACTGCAAACCATCTTTAGCGCGGATTTCTGCACGGATGAAGAAGGCAAAAAATACATTCAGGACACCTTTAACGATGGCTACCTGATGGATCCTCACACCGCTACCTGTTTCAAGACATACCAGACCCGTCGGCACAAGCCACTGAAAACCATAGTTTATTCCACGGCTGAATGGACCAAGTTTTCTCCTACGATTGCCGAGGCACTAACGGGCAAGTCCGGCAGTAGCGATATAGACGCACTCAAAGCCATTGCCGAAAAAGCCAATATCAAAATACCAGCGGTGATTAACGACCTGTTCAGCAAAAAAATCACACAGGACGTAGTGATTGACAAAGCAGATATTGAAAAAGAAATTATGCGCTTTTTGAAGTGAGTCTGAATCAAAAATATATAAAAAAAGGGGGGGATGGGTGTTTCTGAGGACAGAGGACAGAAGACAGAAGACTGAGGACAGAAAATAGCTCCGTAGGTCGGGTTAGCCCAAGCGTAACCCGACAGATCGTGGCACTATGTTTGGATAACGTGTAGCCAGCGTTGAGCATGTAGGGTTGCTGGAGTTTACGCAACCAACCAGATTCGGTTGGTTGCGCATGGCTGCACCAACCCTACGCAGCTCAAAACGGTCTACACAAAAATATGTAAAAAAGTGGGGGGATGGGTATCTAATCCTGGACTAATGATGAATTTATACCGGAGCGCTTATCACTGTTTAATGCTGGATGATATCCCGCAAAAACAGGCATGTGTTGATGCACTTTACAATAACTGGCAGGCTGGCAAGCTTAACAGGGAAGAATTTGAACTTCAGCGCATTGAAATTCCCGGTCGTCCCGACAAGCCCGAACTGATCCATCCGGCAAAATTAAAACAGCGCAAGCTTGGTTCAGAGCTTGGCAGAGCCACCTTAATCCATGCCATTACCCATATTGAGTTCAATGCCATAAACCTTGCACTTGATGCTGTCTACCGTTTTCGTGATATGCCGGATGATTATTATACTGACTGGCTTCAGGTTGCGCATGAAGAATCCTGCCATTTTTCATTGCTCAAGCAGCGCCTTGAGGATCTTGGCTATCATTATGGTGATTTTCCTGCACATAATGGCTTGTGGGAGATGGTTTTGAAAACAGACCACGACGTGATGACTAGAATGGCACTTGTTCCCCGCGTGCTTGAAGCTCGTGGTCTTGATGTGACTCCACCAATGATGCAAAAACTGCAAAAAGCAGGCGACATAAAAACGGTTGAGGCGCTCAAAAT
>JALVDQ010000087.1 GCA_027008885.1 Thiotrichaceae bacterium
ATCTATAAACACTATCCCAGTTGTACACACCCATCCCCCTGTTTTTTATATATTTTACGGATAGCGCAATAGCAGACTTGTCAAATTAGAACCTGCCTGAAAATAGTGAGCCTACTGCGGAAAAGCTGAATTTGGCTATATTTTTCCTCAATTTTCGTAAAATAGGACAACTATTCACCTCAAATTGATAAAAAATCCAGTACAGCAACACTTTTTAAATAACGGATAGGCATGCTTTCACTTCTTTGTTTTTGCAAATATTTTATGATTAACTAACCCGTCAGTTTAAAGTGGATGCTGTACCAGCTCAAATCAGCTTTCCCTCGTTACGACCCATATTTCCAGACAGGTTCCTGGCTATCCCTTGATCGTTAACAATAAACACTTTATCTCATCACATAGAAAACACGCATAGACTAGGGTATTATGCGTCCCCTGATTTTTTAATACTGAATGGAATACTTAATGAGGAAAGGTATTATCCTTGCGGGAGGCAGCGGTACACGCCTGCATCCACTCACACAGGTTGTGAGTAAACAGTTGATGCCAGTCTACGACAAGCCCATGATTTATTATCCGTTGACTGTTTTGATGCTGTCCGGTATTCGGGATATTTTGATTATCACGACACCACATGACAGTGCAGGTTTTCAAAAGCAGCTTGGTGATGGATCAAACTGGGGTATTAACATTGAATATGCGGTTCAGCCCAGTCCCGACGGACTTGCCCAGGCATTTATCATTGGCAATGACTTTGTTGGCAATGATCCGGTCACACTTATTCTTGGGGATAATATTTATTACGGCGAAGGTCTCTCGCAGCGACTTCTGGCGCTTGCAAAGCAGGATTCAGGTGCTACCGTATTTGGTTATTATGTGCGTGATCCCGAGCGTTACGGCGTGGTTGAGTTTGATCAGAATGGTGTTGCGCTCAGTATTGAGGAAAAACCTGAAAAACCCAGGTCGAACTATGCGGTTACAGGACTTTATTTTTATGATAATGAGGTACTGGAAATCGCCAGAACGATTAAACCCTCCCCTCGTGGCGAACTCGAAATTACAGATGTCAACCGCGTCTATCTGCAACAGGGCAATCTCAATGTGGAGATGTTAAAACGCGGTACAGCATGGCTGGATACGGGAACCCACGCATCATTGCTGGATGCTGCCAATTACATACGAGTGATTGAAGAACGCCAGGGGCTGAAAATTGCCTGCCCTGAAGAAGTCGCCTGGCGCATGAATTACATTTCCACCGAAGAGCTGCTAGCACTGGCTGAACCACTAAAGAAAAGTGGTTATGGTCAGTATCTTGTCGATATAATCAATACAGACATACACATAAGCCAGGATAAACTCAGTGACTAACAAGCATTTTGAATGCCAGATATGTGGCAATAGTGATCATAATAGACAGTATGAAGTACGCGAGATGATGCTGGGCTTGCGCGACAGGCATACCTATGTCGAATGCGCCGACTGTGGCTGTCTGCAACTGCTCAAAATTCCGGGAAACATTCAGGACTATTACCCGGATGAGGATTATTACTCTTATGAAGCAGTAAAAACTCCTTCCGCGGGCTTTAAAGGCAAGTTGACCAAAATGCGGGATCGCTATGCCGCTACCGGAGAAGGTCTTGTGGGTATGCTGATGCAATACTTGCAACCCCATGACAAGTTACCTTCCCTGCGATACACACAGGTTACACTGGATTCAAAAATTCTTGATGTGGGATGTGGCGCAGGTCAGCTTTTACATTCAATGAAAGAGGCGGGATTTAAAAACCTGTTAGGCATTGACCCCTTTAACCGCGATAATATCCAGTACGATAACGACTTGCGCATTGAGAAGAAATCTATCCACGACCTCCCCAGAGAAAATATGGAAGGCGACTGGGACTTGATTATGTTCAACCATTCTTTCGAGCATGTACTCGATCAGCAGGATGTCCTGAAAAAGACTTATCAGCTCCTAAAGCCAGGTGGAATCTGCATGATTCGCATACCCACCGTGACTTCCTGGGCATGGAGAAGCTATGGCGTTGACTGGGTGCAGCTTGATGCGCCGCGCCACCTGTTTTTGCACTCGCTCAAAAGTATGCATATTTTAGCCAAACAAACCGGCTTCAAGCTTGAAGAAGTCATTTATGATTCGTTTGCGTTTCAAAGCTGGGGCAGTATTCAGTATCAACAGGATATTGCCCTGCATGATGCAAACTCTTATGCGGTAAACCCCGAAAAATCAATTTTTTCAAAAGCTGACATCAAGGAGTTTGAAGACTTGAGCAAAGAACTGAATGATAGTAAATCCGGTGACCAGGCGGCTTTCTATTTAAGAAAACCTGCATAATCCTGCATAATGTAATAGCGTAATAGCCCATTCAATATAGCCCATACGAGACAAGTCATACAAAAAATGAAGACAGATAAAAAACCAAAGATTTTAGCCATCGCCTCCCCTGGTGGTCACTGGATTCAGTTGAATAAAATCTGCAATCCGATGGAAAATGAATTTGAGGTTATTTACGTTACACCTGGCGCGCAGTATGTTTCGGCGCAAACAGGCAAAACAGTATTCAATATTTCAGATGCCAGCGCCACCAGTAAACACATGCTGATCCCACTGACACTGCAGTTGCTCTGGATATTTGCCAGGGTACGACCTGCTGCCATTGTTTCAACTGGTGCCGCACCTGGCGTGATCGCTTTTTTGCTTGCCAAATTCCTGCCCATAAAAACAATCTGGGTTGACAGTATTGCCAATGTCAGTATTTTATCGCGCTCGGCTCGCATGATAAAAAAACATGCCGATCTGATAATGACACAGTGGCAAACATTAAGTGACGACAAACAGGTCATCTATAAAGGCTCAATATTATGATATTCGTCGCTGTTGGTACGCAGTTTCCCTTTGACCGTCTTGTCAAACTGATGGATGAGTGGGCAGCAGAGCATGACGAGAAAGTGATTGCACAAATATCTGATGGCAAATATCTGCCACAACATATCGAATGGCACCGCTTTCTGGATGGCGCACAATACAATAAAAACATTCAGGATGCCGCTGTCTTTGTCTCTCATGCCGGTATGGGAAATATTATCAGCGCACGCGAACAGGGAACCCCCATTATTGTTATGAATCGCCAGTACAAGCTGGGGGAACACCGCAATGACCATCAGGCAGATGGCTTAAAATGGATGGCAAAACTCGATGGCGTTTATACTGCCAGCACACAGCAGGAACTTTTTGATCACCTTGGGCAAATTGACAAGCTGCAACCGGCTGACCCTGAAAACAGGGCGGGAAACCCGGAATTAACCGCCTACATTGCTAACTACATTAAAACAGGTAAGCGCTGACCCATGATGAAGCTGCTACAAAAACTGCTGGCTAATCCATTTATTCTACAAAGTTTATGGTCACTGATTGCCCGTTTTACAGGTGTGGCACTGAATTTTGCCGTGATTTTGGTGATCACAAACCGTTTAAACAAAATTGAGGCAGGCGATCTTTTGCTATTAATGCAATTTGTCACTGGAGTCGCCCTCTTTAGTCGCCTCGGCATTGACCAGCTTTTAATCAAGGAAGTGGCAAGTTCACATGAATCACATTCTGATTTTCGCAGCACCTATCTAAAGCGCAGCTATTTCGCCGTTTTCAGTCTGTCACTTGTTTTTATAGCGATCTGGTTAATACTCAGCCCTGCCATTCGTTCTGCATTTTTTGATAACGGCAGTGATCATATTATTTCGTTGAGTGATTTAATGCTGGCGAGTATCGGGGTTCTGTTTTTTAATCTTGTCATACTCAACAGCACCTACCTTAAAGCGATCAAAAAGACGGTAGCAGGTGTATTGGGACAAAATGCCCTGCCAGCCGTCTCCTTTTTGTTTTTTATCGGCATTTTCTGGGATTATTTTACCGAGAAGCAGCACTATATTAATTTGTATACTGCTTCCAATGTCCTTGCCGGTGTCCTTGCTGTTATAATCACATGGCGTTATCTTCAGCCCGCTATGCCCGCTAAAAAAAGCAATGGGAACAATGAGGGCAATACAGACGACAATACAGGCAAAGAAAGCAAGGCAATTAAAAAGCCCGATGCGGTACCCAATGTCTACGCTGTCATTAAAAAATCCATGCCGTTGGCTCCTGTCTCAATATTTGCCTATTTAATGCTTTTTGCGGATACCATTATGGTTGGCTGGTTTTTAACAAATGACCAGGTTGCTGATTATAGCGTGGCTGCCAAATTATCGTATATCATCCTGTTTTTCTTGCAGGCTCTTGAGGCGACCATCTACCCCAGATTACTCAATACCGCAAAGCAGAATCCTGACAGGTTGCCGGGGTTTTTCTGGCAATCCACTTCTTTGGTGATTGGCGTTGTTTCA
>JALVDQ010000088.1 GCA_027008885.1 Thiotrichaceae bacterium
AAAAAAAGGGGGGATGGGTTGCGCAGAAGACAGGACAGACCAGCGATCCATCCTATGCCTTTTTGGAGCCTTTCAGATACTGAATAATTTCTTCTTTTGCTTCACTCAAGACCGAATCACGATCCAGGCTTTCCAGAATATTCTGCACAGTGAGTTTTGGTCCTGTCTCTCCCCATGATTTTCCTTTAGCCAGATAGTCTTCTGCTACCCTGCCGACCACAAGCGTGCTATACCAGGCAACCGCGCCCTGTGCGACTCCGGTTACAATGGTTGAAATACCCGCAGTGCCAATTTTTAGCGCGGCTGAAGCAAAATGAATTGCCCAGAATGTGGCATATAAAACCAGCATTTGAGCCGCAATCGTTTTGATTAGCTCGCCTGCTTCTGACTTGCTCATGGGTAAGCCATAAATACGCGACAGGTGTATGACCATACTGACATCAATTGCCGCGGCTGCCAACAGATCCGCCACAGGAACCGGATTTAGTGCAACCGCAACGCCCTTCCCTACGCAGTACAAGTGAATGGTCTCTTCACCAATCTGTTTTCTGGCAGCGAGAAGCTTTTCGCCAAGCTGCTCACTCAAGTTTCCTGCAAATAAAGAGGCATTCAAGGCTGAAAGCGTTTTACCCTCCGATTCTATAATATCCCACAGTCGTGCTTTCAAATTAATAATATCAACGGGTCGCTGGCGTACCGTTTCTGTTTCATTGCCCTCTTCGTCAACCAGAATCACCGTCTGCTTGCTGGGCGAGGCGGCGGTAAATACAATATTTTCAGGCGCGATAATGCCGGCAACACGTTTACGAATAATACTGCGCAGTTGCAATATTTCTTCCTGGTTATACTGATCCGCCTTATTCACCACCAAAATAATGGGACGCCTGGTTTTGGCTACCGTTTTCAGTGCCTTTAACTCAACATCGGTGAGGTCGCTATCAACCACGAAGAGTAACAAATCTGAACGGTTTGCCACCTCATGCGCCAATTGTTCCCTTTGTTCGCCGTCTATTTCATTAATACCAGGCGTATCAATCAGATAAATGCCCCCGGCATCCACTTTCTGCCATTCGGCGATACCTTCTGTTTTGGTTTCACCATGCAGGATACTGACACTAAAGGCATCTCTGCCCAGCAAGGCATTCAGAACCGATGACTTGCCAACACTCACCCTGCCAAATACAGCGATGTGCAAATGACCATGCTCCAGTTTATCCAGCATTTGCCGCAATTGTTTGTATTCGTCTTGCAAGACATCACGCACCGAGTCGGGAACACGCGAATCGTTCAATAATTGAGACAGACTTTCTTTAGCCAAATCGAGGTTTGAATCGCCTTTGTCCTGAGCCACACTGCCCGGTGTTGACAGTTCCAGTTTTTTATCAGAATCATCCGCTTTTGCCATTGCTTTTAACTCATCCTCATCACTTTTTTTGGCTTTCGAAAACCAGTCTGGCAAATAGCTTTGCGCGGTCTTCAAGATTTTCACTTAACATCTCCTTAAATGTGATGGCGGCTGGAGCTGGCTGGAGCTTGCCCCGTTGTTTTAATGTTTTATTTACGGCATGACCCAGCGCATCAAAAATCAAACCATAAGCGACTGCGTGAGTCAGCCCCCCTGTGACTGTTCCAATACCAGGAAAAGCCTTCATGCCATTGCCTGCCACAGCAAGCAGCAGTGGCGTACTTTTTTTCATTTGGCTGCCACTGAAATCCAGCAGTTTATCAATATCAAGCTGGCGCACAGGGACATTATACAAGGCACACAACTGCTTAACCATTTGCGTTCCCAGTACCCCCTGAATAACCAGGTCGGTACCTGGACTAACAGCAGCCAAAGCCCCCAAAACGGCTTTTTTGGTAGAACTCCTGATAATCGCTTCCGCTTTCTCTTCACGGTGGCTTTGTTTGGCAATATCCAGCTTTTGTTTTACCAGCACAAAGACACTCGCATCCCGCAGTGATTCAAGCATACCACTTTGTGTATCTATTTCATCCTGCAATGCCTGAGCCAGCGCAGATACATCCGCCTTGCGCTGACGAATGATTTTTTCTTCACGACCATCGGGATAAATCTTTAAAACTTCTTCTTCACCACCTGATTGCACAAAAACCAGTTTAATCTGCTCATCAGCAAAATACTCCCTAAAGCGTTCCTCAATTAATTGTTTCTCTTCATCTGTAAAGCGGTCACTCTTGTTAAGTGCCACAAGCAGGGGCTTGCCAAAGCTTTTTAATTGCTGAATATCATTAAACTGGGTACGCGACAAATCCGAATCGGTGACATACACCACGATTTGAGCACGGATGGCTTCCTCCTGTGCGATCTTGTCAAGACCACCCTCTGCCTCATTTCTACCTGGCAAGTCAGTCAGAGTTAGCTGATCTCCAGAGGTGCTTTTCCAGGTGTATTGCCTGACTTCCTGGGTCGATCCCCCACGCACATTGATTTCCAGATCAGCATCAGGCAATAACGCTTTGACAATCGAAGATTTACCCGTGCTCACATCACCAAACAATGCCACATATATCGTTCCTGCTGCCTTGCGCTGCTGCAACATTTCTATTTCACGGCGCATTAAGGCGGTATCCATTCCGGTTTCTTCGGCATGATCCAGTTCTTTCAGAATACTTTCCTGAGAAACCGCTTCATTTTCATCCTGTTTTTCAAGTGGCGCGGGACGCAATAATTTATAAACCAGCCACGCACTGAAAAGAATACCCGCCACAATCAGACCAATGTAGGTATAAAAAAGAAACGCAGGCAATTGCTGCAAGCGATCCCAAACTTCCAGGGCGCTGCGTGTCGCAGAAAAAATAAACAGCAACACCAATATACTGAGCAAAATAACGCCAACCGCGATTAGTTTACGAAATTTAAAACCTGGTTTTCTCATAATCCAATATTCCCAAACAGAATCTTGATTCTCGCATAGATTCCTGTGTAAAAACTGATCTTTTTGTGCATTTTATCTTAAAAAAGCAGTTTCTCTACTAAAATAGTAGTATTATTAGCATTTGATAAAGATCAAACAGAGAGTTGTCTGAAGATATGAGTCATAGCAAGGGAAAACTGATTTGAGCTTTTCCGCAGTAGGCTCACTATTCCCGGACAACTCCCAAGGAAATGAAGATGACATTTGTTTTAGGTAACTTGCCCGATGGTGTCGGTGAAAAAGAGGTTAAACACCTAATGCATCGGCATCATCCCTCTAAAGTTGAATTTTTTGATAAATCATCATCCCGCCATTCACTGTATGAATGCATGGTGACATTTGATAATCTGGATCCGGTTACTGGCTCAGTGCTTGAGCAGCACTATAACCATTTATGCTGGAAAGGCACTTGCATTAGCGCGCATCGCCTGATTTTTTAATATACTTTTCGCGGCTCCTGCACACTTCTTTCCATGCAGGATGCGCCGCAATTAACTGCAAGGCATCGCCTAAAAGAGTCTTTCCGGGTTGCGTATGAAACCAGGTAGACAGCCCGGAAGGATGCGGTAGCGGAATGCAGTCAATTTGCAGTTCAGGCGAATCAATCACAAACTGCTGACCAACCACATCCGCCAGTTTGTTGACACTGAGATATTGTGCTATCGCCAGCTTTCCCACCGGAATAATCAACTTCGGCTGAAGTATTTTATACTCCTGTTCAAGCCAGTATTTGCAGTTAATAATTTCCTCCCTGTTTGGCAGCCGGTCACCACTCCCTTTTGGATTCTTGCCCGGAAAACAACGACACACAGCCGCCATATAAACACTTTGGCGAAATTCCTCCTCATCCAGCCCAAGAGCGGAAAACCACTTGAACAGTGTTTTTCCTGCCGTCCAGCCAAACGGCTTGCCCACCCTACCCTCATGGATACCTGGTGCCTGCCCGACAAGCATAATTGGCGACACAATTTCCGCACAGGTAATCACAGGCTGAATCATGTCAGAACAACGACGACAGGCACTCAATTCTTTTTGATGCTTTTTTATATTGACTAATTTAGTGGACATACAGGATTACGCTGAGTAGTTACACAAAAAATATATAAAAAAAGGGGGGGATGGGTGTTTCTGAGGACAGAGGACAGAGGACTGAGGACAGAAGACAGAAGACAGAACACAGCTCCGTAGGTCGGGTTAGCCCAAGCGTAACCCGACAGGATCGTGGCACATTATTGGATAACACTACGCCATTGACAAAACACAGGCGACAAGTCACCAAAAATAAAAATATGCAAAAAACAGGGGGGGATGGGTATCTTGAGTATTCTGTCACTATCATTTATCTGTTTCGCAACGGTTTAACAACTCTTTGTCAAGCTGCTGGAGTCGCTCTGGCGTGCCTATATCCCGCCAGTCTCCCTGATACAGCTCACCACTCACCGCCTGTTTAT
>JALVDQ010000089.1 GCA_027008885.1 Thiotrichaceae bacterium
GTTTAACAAGGCTCTGACCTTGCTACAGAAAGGGCAGGATTGAAATTGGTAAAGTGTTATCATATCTACAAAATCAAAAAAGTATTAAAAACAGGGGGGATGGGTGTTTCTGAGGACAGAGGGCTGAAGACAGAAACAGAGCATGGTTGTAGGGTTGGTGGAGTTTACGCAACCAACCAGATTTGGTTGGTTGCACATGGTCGCACCAACCCTACATAACAATGCAAAAATATGTGAAAAACAGGGGGGATGGGTATTCAATCAATCTGGTTTGCATTAGGAGTCTGTCCGAGAACTGGAAATTGATTGCAAATCCCAGTTCTCGGACAGACTCCTGGCTGATTCAAATATCATCACCGTTATCAATAGCATTATCGACTTTGCGTTGATGTTCATCCTGAATAATGGCTGAAAGCTTGTGATCGCCACAACCCTGTTCTGATACCCTGTTTTTGCCCTGGTGTTTTGCTACATAGAGTGCGTTATCAGCGGCTGTCAGCAACATTGCAGGGAAAATAACCTTGTGCTCTTTTGCGGATTCTTCATCCGTGGTTGCTACATTACTGTCTGGCTTTTCCCAGCTTGGTTCACAGCAGGATACACCAATACTTACAGTGATAATGCCATAGTCTGATTCTGGAAATTCAATTTTAAGAGCTTCGATTTTTCTGCGTAATCGTTCCGCCAGCATGGATGCGTCAGTCTGTTTGGTAGCAGGTAATAGTACAACAAATTCTTCACCGCCATGTCGAGCCGCAAAATCTGCCGGACGATTGGTGATAGATGCGAGTGAGCGTGATATTTCCCTTAAACACTCATCTCCGCGTTGATGACCATACACATCGTTGTAAAGCTTGAAAGAATCCACATCAATAATTAATAATGAGATGGGTGTTCCTTCCCGCATTGCACGACGCCACTCATCCTTGAATTTACGCTCAAAATGTCTGCGGTTTGCCAGCCCTGTTAACTGGTCTGTATCAGCTAGCTGTTGAAGTTCAATACTGTTTTTTTGCAAATCAAAAAGCAAATGGTAAATAAAGCTTGAGGTTAATAATAATGTAATTCCAAAAAGGATAGTCGCAATTGCAAATAAACTGTAATCAGGATTATCTTTCAGGATAAGCAGTATAATGATTGGTACCAGTGTGACCAGAACCTTGAATATATAGGCAATACGCGAAGCAGCCAGAGTTGGAATGGCAATCAGCAATACGCTAAAGAAGGTCATCAGCAGCAGTGCCAGATGGGGGAAGTCGCTCGGAAAAAAGATAACCCCCGCCAGCCCCCAGATAGAGCTGAGAAGAACGGTAAAAAATACATGACGATTCGCCCAGCTGGAGAGTTCTGCCTGTGAATACTGATGGTGGTATTTAAAGTTATAGCCAACAATATAGCGCGCGATGCTTAAAAAAATAACCAGACCCAGCCACAGAAGCAAAAACAGCTTTTTTTCCTCAGGCAGATGATTTATTAAAAAAGCGAATAAAATGCCAGCCAGCACTATATTGCTCAAGACACCAAGTAACTTGTTCTTGAAAAGATATATTATCTGCCCCTGCATTAGGCTGGGAATGAGTTTATTCTCACTAAAGCCTAATACATTTCGATCA
This sequence comes from Thiotrichaceae bacterium, assembly GCA_027008885.1. GTDB lineage: Bacteria > Pseudomonadota > Gammaproteobacteria > Thiotrichales > Thiotrichaceae > Cocleimonas. Next base: position 1,614 of record JALVDQ010000089.1, read on the forward strand.
TTCCCTAATCTGACCACGATTTCTCCGATTTTAATTTTTTATCTGAAATACTCTTGGCTTATGACCAAGTTTTTCAGCTTTTTTCTTCCAGCTATACGCTTTTGCCTTATCCAGTGAGCCTGCGCTTATACGATACCATAAACGACCCTTAATTTTCTTTTTTTGTATGCTCGCCTTTACGCCGCGTTTTGCCAGTTGACGAAGTGCAATATTTGCACTGCTTCTGCGTTTGAAAGAGGCGATCTGGAGACTGTACTTCCCTTTTGCGTTTTTTGTTTGCGCACGCGCACTGGCAGATGCCTTGTTTTTACCTTTGGCTTTTGAGCTGTTTGTTTTGCTTTTGCTGCTAAGACTTGCCTGCTTTATATTGGCGCTATCACGAGCTAAATCTCTTGTATCTACCGCCTTGACTGATCCCACAGGCACATTCAGATTGGGCAAAACGGCATAATAGCTGAAATTGCTGTTATTCTTTTTTGGATCAGTTGCCTGCTCTTTATTGGCATTATCGACAAGCGACAAGTTTTTCGCCGGTTCCTGGGCACCATTGATACCATTGACGCCATTGGCAGCGGCAGCATCATTCCGGGTCATTGCTTTTGCATCATTCAGCGGCGGCTGATTAAACTGCTTTTGCTTGATTGTTCTTTGTTCCGATGCCTGCAGTGTTTCATCGCTGAGGGTGTTTGCAGTGTTCCGGTTTGAGAAATAATACATCCCCAATCCTACAAGCAGACCGATAATAATACCTGAAAACATCCAGACAATACCGCTTCCACCGACAAAACCAGTATCCAGAGACTCTGTTTTTTTAAAATCCTTGTACATTTTCTTATTCCGTTAATAAATTAGTCAAATGTGCGCTAGGTGCCGTTTCTCACAATTTGCAAGATTTGCCCGTTATCCGTTACAGCCTTGCGTTTGTACTCTGTTACTTCGCCTGCTCTTGAATAAAATAAAGGGCAATCTGAGTTACGGATTACGTTGAGTAGTTATGTATTTTTAAATAAAGCAGCCCGATACAGTTATTCTTCCTTTGTTCTTTTATAAGAATATTGCCATTATTCTCTGATAGTTACAAGAACATTCTCATCCATTTTGGGAAATTGTATACAAGTTATTAATACCATTATAAAAAATCAATCGGGTCGATATCAATTGCCCAGCGTACTCCGCCTGTTTTTCTGAAAGTAACTAAATGCTCCAGAGCCTGGGTCATAATGTAATGCAAAAAACCTCTTTTGGATGCTGAAAATAAAAGCTGAAAACGATAGCGATTCGCTCTCTTTGCTAAAGGTGATGGTATCGGTCCAAATATCTCCAGTTGCTTTTCTGAAAAGTCACTATGACCATCAAGCAGGGTCTGTAGTTCATTTCGCAATTTCATTAAAAATTCCTGAGCTGCGTTTTTGTGGCTAGAGCTTACCCGAATCAATGCCTGTGCTGCATAGGGCGGATAACGCCATAAACGTCGTTCATCCAGAATATTCTCTGCGGTTTTATAATAACCCAGAGTGAGTAAATTTAATAATAATGGGTGCTCCGGTTGTGCGGTTTGTAGCACCACTTGTCCTTTTATTTTGTCTCTGCCAGCCCTTCCTGACACCTGTATAATCTGTTGTGCGAGTCTTTCCTGTGCTCTGAAATCCATACTGAACAAAGCCTGATCCACATCCAGAATACCGACCAGGGTCAAATTTGAAAAATCGTGACCTTTGGTCAACATTTGCGTACCGATAAGGATAACCGGTTTGCCTTTTCGTACCAGCGAAAGTTTTGCTTCCAGTGCGCCCTTTTTGGAGATACTGTCACGATCAATGCGGATGACTGGAATTTCTGGAAAATTGTTTTTTAAGACTTGCTCAATCCGCTCGGTTCCCTGTCCCTGGGTGGTTAAGCCATGATTACCGCATTCCGGGCAGAGAGGTTTTATTTTTTTCTCGGAACCGCAATGATGACAAATAATTTTATGAACTGCGGCATGATAGGTCATACCAGTGTCACATTGCTCACAAGCCGCGTGCCAGCCACATTGGGGACACATCAGGACTGGCGCGAAACCACGCCGGTTAAGAAATAACATGACTTGATGGTGGTTCTCGATATGTTGCCGTATTTGTTTCATCATCAGGCTGCTGATACCTGCATCAAGTTGCTGCTGGCGGATATCCTGAATGACGATACGCGGCAGGAGTCGCTTGCCCGGACGACTCCCCAGGCGTAAATAGAGGTATCGTTGTTTTTTTACATTGTGCAACGATTCAAGTGACGGGGTGGCGCTTCCAAGCAGTATCGGAATTTCAAGCAGTTGCGCGCGTTTAATCGCCAGGTCACGTGCATGATAGAGAAAGCCTTCCTGCTGTTTATAGGATGCGTCATGCTCTTCATCAACAAGAATGGCGCCGGGATTCTTCATGGGTGCAAAAACTGCCGAGCGTGTACCGATAATGATATTGATTTGGGCGGCTCTTGCTCCAAGCCAGTTTTGTAAGCGCTGGCTCTCATTCAAGCCCGAATGATGTGCTACAACCTGGTATTGAGGGAAGTGTTCCTTGAAGCGCAATAATGTTTGTGGCACCAAACCAATCTCCGGCACCAGCACAAGCACCTGCTTGCCAGCCTTGAGGATGTCTTCAATAGAACGCAAATAGACTTCTGTTTTGCCACTCCCCGTTACACCATGCAATAGTGTTGGTTTGGGCTTGCTGCAATTAAAGTGTTTTTTAATTTCAGCAACACATTGTTTTTGTTCAGGGGACAGG
>JALVDQ010000090.1 GCA_027008885.1 Thiotrichaceae bacterium
TGCGAGTCTCCCGTCATTGCTGATAAGACCGATAGATACCAGTACATCATTGATAACACCTTCTTTTTGCAGCAGTGCGATCCAGGCACTTGTGCGTACCAGCAATGAGGTCCAGAAGGGCAACAACACCAGAATCATTAGCAAATTACTGGTTTTTGTCTTGAGTGTGGCGAGCAGATAGGCAACTGGATAGCCAAGCAAAATAGTCAAAAAGGTGATTAAAAAACTTAGCCAGAGGGTGCGTAAAAACAGGTTCAGATAAATGCGGCTATCCTTATCTTTGGGTGCTATGCCATCTGCTGTTTTTTTCATGTCGATGGCAGAAAGAAAGTGTGAACTGGTATAACGGCCGCTTTCACGTTGTATGAGTCGCCAGGTAGCAAGATCGTGCCATTTTTTATCGATTTTTAGCAGTTTTTCTTTGGGCGTTATTGTTGATGTTTCAGGATTATACCTTTTCAGTTTTCGGGATGTTTTTCTAAACAGGCTGGAAGTGCCTGATTTCTCGTAGTTTAGACGTTTTCCCAGGCGGTTAATGGTGTGTGCCTTTGCCGCAGCTTTTACGTCATTTACAAAAGCACTGAATACCTTGTCGTCTGGTAGCTGATTTGAGCTGGCATCCCATTTAGCCAGTAAGGGAACAGTGCTCGGCAAGACTTCTGCGGTGATTTTATTATCAATACTGCGGATCAGCATGTCAGCAATCGGCATTAAAAAGGTAATCAGAATAAACAGAAATAAGGGTGCGACCAGAAGCAAGGCGTTACGTCGGCGACGGCGCATGGAGCGTTGCAAGCTCTGCTTTAATGAAGTGTCGGTGGTGGTTAATTTAGCTGTTCCGGTTTGAGCCATGCCTGTTTATTCCCAGAATTGTTAGCAGAATCTGTCTGTCTTCTGTTTGTACAGTTACCCATCCCCCCTGTTTTTATATATTTTTGCTGGTGGGTTAAACCTGTTGATTTATTCAATGCGTAGCTTGGATTAGCGTAGCGTAATCCAACATAGTGCTACGATTTTGTCGGGTTACGCTTAGGCTAACCCGACCTACAAAACACAAGTTTAATCCACGACCATTTTCAATAATGTTAAAAATATATAAAAAACAGGGGGGATGGGTAGTACAAGTACAATGCAAAGTTATTTAGCTAACCACGCCTCAAATTTTTCAGACAGTTCGTCTTTGTGATCTGCCCAGAAATTAATGTCTTTATACAGAACATTTTTGGCATTTGCAGGGTTGGTTGGCATGTGGGGAGCCATGTCAATACCAAGTTCGGCATGTTTACCTACCAGCTTGGCAGAAGATTTACGCGCCGGACCATAGGATATAAACTTTGCCTGGTCTGCCTGACGTTTGGTGTCAGTTGCAAACTTCACATATTCAAGCGCCTCTTTCTTGTGTGGCGCATCTTTGGGAATGATATAGCCATCCAGTTCGAATAATTGAGCGTCCCACATCATGCCAACAGGCTGCTTGTTTTCAACAATAGCCGAGAACAGACGACCATTATAAGCGGATGCCATGACCACTTCACCGTCCGCCAGTAGCTGAACGGGTTGCGCGCCTTTTGTCCACCAGACGACATCTTTTTTAATGGTATCGAGCTTTTTGAATGCGCGTTTAACGCCTTCTTCGGTGGCAAGCAGTTTGTATACATCTTCTTTGGGTACGCCGTCGGCAATCAGCGCCCATTCAAGGTTGCCTACCGGATTTTTTTGCAGTGCGCGCTTGCCCGGGTATTTTTTCAGGTCAAAAACATCGGTAATTTTACTTGGCGGTGTCTTGCCAACCTTGTCAGTACGATAGCCGAAGGTGGTTGAATAAACGATTTCAGGGATAAAACAGGGTGATACCAGTGCTTCGCCAAAATCTTCTTTTGCTGAAACACCATTGGCGCCTTTTGCCAGATCCTTGTCTGGATCAATTTCAATGGCAAGCCCTTCGTCACATAATGCAATGGCAGTATCAGGAAGTACATCGACAACATCCCAGGTTACTTTTCCGGCTTCAGCCTGGGCACGCAACTTGGAGGCAGCTTCGGCAGAAGAATCGTCATTCACAATCTTGATGTCCGGGTGCAGTTTCATAAATGGATTTGAATAGGCTTTTTGCTGGCTTTTGGTATAAGCACCTCCCCAGGATACAACAACCAGCTCTGTTTTTGCCTGAGCAGTGCTGACGCTGGCTGCCAGAATTGCTGTTGCCAGTGTGGATTTAAGAAATAATTTCATCGGTTTCTCCTTTTGATGATAAATAGTGGGTAGAAATATAGTGTTTTGCTAAATACTGTTTTGAAGCTTCGGGTTGCTTGGGTTAAGTGATTTTTCAGTCCGATGCGTCAAGCGCCCGACAATCGTGCTCATTCCAGCCAATATTCACCAGATCACCCTTATTGAGATTGGCATGGTGGGATGAATTTGGAATTTTCACGATAAAACTGTCGCTGTCACAAACTTCCATGCGCGTTCTGATATGGTCGCCAAGATAAATCAATTCGGCAGCCTTTGCCTGAAAAATATTAGGCACTTGCTGTGGTTCCGGGTTGACTATGACCCGTTCCGGGCGAATCGACAGGGTACATCTGCTATTTACACCGTCAATATTGATTTTATTGGCTTTTATTTCTGAACCGTCCGCCGTTTTAACAACACAGCTATTGCCAGTTTCACTAATGACTGTACCGAGCAGACAATTATTATCACCAATAAAATCGGCAACAAAGGCATTTTCTGGCTCTTCATACAATACATTTGGTGGAGCTAGTTGCTGGATAACCCCATTTTCAAACACGGCAACACGGTCTGACATGGTGAGTGCTTCGCTTTGATCATGGGTAACATATAACACGGTTACCCCAAGGCGTTCATGGATGTGCTTGATTTCATACTGCATCTGTTCACGCAGATTTTTATCCAGTGCGCCCAGTGGTTCATCCATAAGGACAACTTCAGGATCAAAAACCAGCGCTCTGGCAACCGCGACACGCTGCTGCTGTCCCCCAGAAAGCTGCGCCGGACGACGATCGCCAAAACCGTCAAGTTGCACCATATCCAGCGCTTTTTTGACTTTTTCCTCGCGTTCGGATTTGCTCATTTTGCGAACTTCCAGGGGAAAAGAAAGGTTTTCGGCAATGCTCATGTGCGGGAACAGTGCATAGTTCTGAAATACCATGCCAATCCCACGTTTATGCGGGGGAACACTGTTTATGGGCTTGTTATCCAGATAAATTTCACCATGGGTAGCCGGTTCAAATCCGGCAAGCATCATCAGGCAGGTTGTCTTGCCAGAACCGGAAGGACCCAGCATGGTAAGAAATTCACCACGCTGAATATCAAGATTGAGATCTTTTATGACGAGAATTTCACCATCATAGCTTTTTTGGACATTTTCAAAACGAACAAGTGCATCTTCATGGTGTGCTGACATAAATAAAGTTAATTTAATAAATAACGTCTGCCTACGGTAGATTATGTAGCTTGTTTTGTCAAACTCCGTTGAGCTTATTCCATGCAGATTTTCTAAAGTTAATAACTGCGGCGACCTTCAAAGGCATGCGAGAGGGTGCTGCTATCAACATAATCGAGTTCACCGCCAACCGGAACACCATGTGCTATGCGCGTTGTCTTTACATTGTGTTTTGCTGCTAACTCACTGATATAATGAGCAGTTACTTCGCCTTCGACAGTCGGGTTTGTTGCCAGTATGAGTTCGGTAATCGGTTCTTTCCGGAGGCGTTGTTCGAGCAAATCCAGCCCCAGGTCTTCAGGACCTATGCCGTCAAGTGGTGAGAGCTTTCCCATTAAAACAAAGTAATAGCCACGGTAGGCGGTTGCCTGCTCAACTGCCAGTACATCAGACGGGTTTTCAATCACACAGAGCGTTTCAGGGTTGCGCCCCTTGTCTGAGCAGATTTTGCAAATTTTGTGCTCGGTCAGGGTACGGCATTTTTGACAGTGCCCGATTTTTTCAATGGCGTTACGCATGCTGTCTGCCAGAATCAAACCTTTTTCACGGTCATGTTCAAGCAGGTGAAACGCCATCCGTTGAGCTGTGCGCGCACCCACGCCAGGAAGACATTTGAGTGCGTTTACCAGCTCGTTTAACAGGGATGATTCAGCCATTGGCTTAAAACGGCAGTTTCATACCTGGCGGCAGACTCATGCCGGAGGTGACATCTGCCATTTTTTCTTTACTGCTTTCAGCCAGTTTATGAGCAGCGGCATTGAACGCAGCAGCCACCAGATCCTCGATCATTTCCTTGTCATCGTCTTCCAGCAGGCTGGCATCAATATTAACGCGCTTACATTCATGCGCGCCATTTATGGTGACAGAGACCAGACCACCGCCCGATTCGCCTGTGACTTCCATT
>JALVDQ010000091.1 GCA_027008885.1 Thiotrichaceae bacterium
ACCGTGTAGGTCGCTGTCGCAAACACTAAAACAAGCAGCACAATAATGACTAGAATACTGTTTTTCATTTATCGTCCCTCCCTCATGCCATCACGAATACCACTTCGCATATTTTTATTGCGTCTGATACGCTCGGCGGTTGCCGCTGTAGCCGCCGGGTCAAAACCGGAAATTTGAGAAGTATTATTGGTTGCACCAGTCGTTGTGCCAGCATTTGTATTTAATTTATCAAGTGGAAGATACAATAAATTATTGCCTGATTTACCATCTACCATGATTTTTGATGATTTCTCAAACACATTTTCCATTGCTTCAAGATAGAGTCGTTTACGCGTGACTTCAGGCGCTTTCTCATATTCTGCCCGCAACTGGCTAAAACGCGATGCATCACCCTCAGCACGTGCAATCACGCGACTTTTATAGGCGGTAGCAGCCTCTTTCAGACGTGATGCCTTGCCCTCAGCAATAGGCACAACTTTCTTCGCATAGGTTTCTGCCTGATTCTTGTAGCGGTCTTTGTCTTCGCGTGCACGGTTGGCGTCATCAAACGCATCTTTAACCTGTTGTGGCGCCTCTGCATAGGTTACATTCACTTTAACCACTTCAAGCCCGGATTTATAACCATCAAGTATCTTTTGCATCACCTGTTTGGTATCTGGTGCAATGGACTCACGATTTTCCTTGAGTATCGAATCCATGGTGTTACGACCTGCTATTTCCCTGACTGCACTTCGCATGACCTGGAATAAAGTGCCTCGTGACTGATTTGGCTCATAATCAGGCAAATAAAGATTAAACAGATAATTTTCGGGGTTCTTGATTTTATATTGGGTTGCAACACCAATATCGACAATATTTTCATCTTTGGTCAGCATATGGGTTCGGTCTTCCGCTGTTCTGATACGATCTATATCAACCAGTTCAACCGTTTCAACCGGATAGGGGAAGTGCCAGTGCAAACCTGGGCGGGTTGTTTCCTTAAATGCACCAAAATGAAAAACAATACCACGCTGGGCAGAATCAACAGTATAGAATCCTGTTGCTAACCATGCGCCTAACAGAACCAGACCGATGATAAAGAAAGGTACACCACCAGATCCTGTTTCATTACCATCTGAATCAGATTTCTTGCCAAAAAAACCACCCAGTTTTTCATTCATTTTGCGGGTTATGTCTTCTATACTATCGACACCGTTCTCTTTGGAACTCCCTCCTGATCTGCTTTTGCCCCACGGGTCTTTGTCATTACCACCTGGTTCATTCCAAGGCATTGTTTTGATACTCCAAAAAATAATTATTAGGAGCGTATAATGGGGATTTTAAAAAAACTATCAAGTTCTATTTCACTATCTGCGCCAGCTAAATCTATGAGATTCATGCAGGTATAATGTGTAAGATACTGGTTTGCAATATATTCAAAGTGCAATAAAAATGTAAACAGGCATTTTTAAACCACTATAGAATCAATGGATTGCCTCTGCGGGAGTATAATAATTGCAGAGTTTATTGTTGTGCTGCTCCTAAGGTAAATTGATTTTGCGGTTATTATTTGCATAATCCCGAATCCGTGCTTAATTCATCCATTATTTTATAAGACCATGCAAACATCAGAACAAGTTGTCAGTTTAGCTAAAACAAACTTTTTGCCCGACCTGGATAGCAGTGAAATCCAGCAATTACAGCGTGATACAGCGCAATCATTGAATTTACCTGTATTTTTTTCTGACACCCTGAAATCTGGAGAAAAAGGACCAGAACTGGCAGTGATTCCAGCAGGACAGTATGAGATGGGTTCTTCATACGATGAGTTTGGACATCGAAAGGAAGAATATCCGCAGCACTACACTCAAATACAAAAACCTTTTGCCATTGGACGTTTTACCGTCACAGCAGACGAGTTTGAACTGTTTCGCAAAGACACTGAATTTTTTGTGCGTCCCGATCTAATCTGGTCGAAAGGAAAAGAACCGGTCATAAATATTCGTCTTGCCGATGCAAATCTGTATCTTGAGTGGTTAAGTGATCAAACAGGAGAAAGCTACCGCCTGCCCACAGAAGCCGAGTGGGAATACGCCGCTCGTGCCGGTTCTACCACTGCTTTTCATTTCGGCGATGAAGTTACCTGCAAGGAAGTACATTTTCATTCACTGTTTCCCTACAATGAAGCCAAAAACAACAAGCGCTGGTTTTTGCCAAGGTGTTCGCCTTTGGCAAAAGTATTAGAAGTCGGCACCAAACCCGCTAATCTCTGGGGCTTGCACGATGTTCACGGCAATGTCTGGGAGTTTACCAGTACCTACTGGAAGGACAGCCATTTATTTAATAATCGGGATGGCAGTGATAACTCAAATTTTATTTCGCCCCTGTATGTAACCAAGGGTGGATCATGGTTTGACGAAGCAATTCATGCGCGCAGTGCCGCCCGCAAGAAACGCCTGTTTGACGAGATGGATACAAACCTTGGATTTCGTGTAGTACGGGAAATCAGTTCATAATACAAATGTTATTCAGGGCCCCCTCTGGTTCATACAAACTTGAGCGCATACCAAAAACCACAAAAGGCGGTTTGCGCGCATGGGATGCTGCCGATGAGCTTTTGTTAAATGCCTTTTTTGAAAAATATCCCGACAAGTCTGACAAAGATTCAAGATTATTACTTGTTAACGATTCATTTGGCGCATTAAGTCTTGCCCTGAATGCTTACAGCATAGATAACTGTTCGGATTCCTTTCTTTCACATCTGGCAACCCGCCAAAATATAAAAAATAACCAGCTGGAAATAGACATTCGTTACATTCCATCCACTGAAAAACTTGCCCGCACATACCATTATGTGTTGATAAAAATACCAAAAACTCTGGCGCTTCTTGAAGACCAGCTGTATCGCCTAAAAGCGAATATAACGACTGAGACCACTATTATCGCAGCAGCGATGAGCAAGCATATACATACTTCAACCTTAAAAATTTTTGAACAAATTATTGGAACGACAACAACATCACGCGCCACCAAAAAAGCACGTTTAATTTATAGCCAAAATGATAAAGTAACAAAGAATCAATCACCCTACCCCATAACAATTACCGATAAGGCTCTAAAACTGCAACTGAGCCATCATGCCAATGTGTTTGCAAAAAATCATCTTGATATAGGCACCCGTTTTTTTATTGAGCAATTAGATCAATGTCCACAGGCTGGGCAGATTATTGATCTGGGCTGCGGTAATGGAGCTTTGGGTATCATGATTCAGCGAATACAAAAACAGGCTCATCTTGTTTTTATTGATGAATCCTATATGGCGATAGCATCGGCAAAATATAATTATCAACAGGAAAATAAAAGCACCAAGGCAAGCTTTTTGCTCAGTAATTGTCTGGATCAGTATTCAGGAGCAAAAGTGGATCTCGTGCTGTGCAACCCACCTTTTCATCAGGCACACTCTATTGGCGACCAAACCGCATGGCAAATGTTTACACAGAGCCGTGACAAGCTGATTAAAGGCGGTGAATTATGGGTTGTTGGAAATCGTCACCTGGCTTATCACGCCAAGTTGAAAAGGCTCTTTGGCAACTGTAGAACAATTGCAGCAAACAAAAAATTTGTTGTTCTGGCAGCAACAAGAAAATGAAGCACATTTTAATTCCGAAAATAGAGTAAATCCCAAACACCATGCCCCAGCCTTAAACCACGTTTTTCAAACTTGGTTGTGGGTCGTTCAGCAGGTCTGGGTGAAAAAGGGCTGTCTGTTATTGATCTAAACTCGCTGGATGCTTCCATTACTTCAGCCATATGTTCAGCATAAGGCTCCCAGTCGGTAGCCAGGTGAAAAATGCCACCCGATTTTAAACGTGAGGCAATCAGTGAAACAAATTCTGGCTGCACAATGCGACGTTTATTATGACGTTTCTTATGCCAGGGATCAGGAAAAAACAGTTGCACACGATCGAGTGATTTTTCTGGAATACGTTGTTTAATGATCTGCACTGCATCATCATCCATCACCCTGACATTTTTTAAGCCTTTCTCCTCAATTAAATGCAGTAAGCGCCCTACTCCCGGTCGATGCACTTCGATGCCGATAAAATTTTGTTCGGGTGCATTTTCAGCCATGCTCGCCAGCGATACGCCATCACCAAAACCTATTTCAAGCGTCACCGGAGCCGGGTTACCGAACAGTCGAATCATATCCAGCTGGCTGTCACCGCGTTCAATGCCATAAATGGGCCAGACTGTCTCCAGAGCGTGTTGTTGCCCCTTGGTGAGGCGCCCCTGCCTTAGCACAAAACTGCGCACTGGGCGCATAAATTTATCTGTCACGGTTAATCTCTAA
>JALVDQ010000092.1 GCA_027008885.1 Thiotrichaceae bacterium
ATCTCGCTGAGTGTTATGTTTATATGAATATAAGATTATACTCCGTGTAATCAAGAGATACCCAAAAAGTATCAAAAACAGGGGGGATGGGTTATCAGAAGACAGAAGACTGAGGACAGAGGATGTAATTGCACAATTGTTTAAATACAAAAATATGTGAAAAACAGGGGGGATGGGTAATTGTCTAACTTTCTCGGCATTTTTCAAATAGTTCGTCTATGATTCAGATAAAACGTATTATTGATCAATAAACCATGAGAAAAAATCAAAATGAATCTCCATGAATATCAGTCCAAACAGCTTTTTGCTGATTACGGAATCCCGGTGCCTCAAGGCATTGCAATTCAATCGCTTGATGAGCTTGAGTCCGCCACTCAAAAACTCGGAGGAGAGGGCTGGGCGGTTAAGGCGCAGGTGCATGCGGGAGGGCGTGGCAAGGCAGGCGGTGTAAAAATCAGCAGGAGTCTGGATGAGGCAAAGACTGCTGCCGAAGCATTGCTGGGCGCAAAGCTGGTAACACACCAGACTGACGCCAATGGGATGCCAATCAACACACTCCTGATTGAATCACTCACCGATATTGCCGATGAGCTTTATTTGAGCTTGCTGGTTGATCGTGGCAGCCGTCGCATCACCATTATGGCGTCCACGGAAGGGGGCATGAATATCGAAGAGGTCGCCGCAGAAACACCACAAAAAATCCTCACAGAAACGCTTGATCCGGTTGCCGGTTTTCAGCCTTATATTGCGCGTAACCTAGCATTTTCACTGGGGCTTGAAGGTGTCCAGGTTCGCCAGTTTACGGCACTGCTGGCTGCCTTGTTAAAACTCTTTGTGGAAAAAGACGCCGCCTTAATCGAAATCAATCCACTGGTGATTACCGCGCAGGGTGACCTGCTGGCACTGGATGCCAAAATCAATTTGGATGACAATGCGCTCTATCGACATCAGGATATTGTTGCCATGCGCGATAAAACCCAGGAAGACGAGCGCGAATCCCGGGCGGCAGAATTTGATCTTAACTATATTCATCTGGAGGGTGATATTGGTTGTATGGTGAATGGCGCGGGGCTGGCAATGGCAACCATGGATCTTATCAAGCTGCACGGCGGAGAGCCTGCCAACTTTCTTGATGTTGGTGGTGGCGTGACTGCTGAACGGGTTACAGAAGCCTTTAAAATTATTCTTTCCGATCCTGCGGTAAAAGGCATTCTGGTTAATATCTTTGGGGGAATTGTACGCTGCGACCTGATTGCCGAGGGCATTATAGAAGCGGCGAATGATGTCAATATCGCCGTGCCGGTTGTGGTTCGTCTGGAAGGAACCAATGCCAGAGAGGGGCGCGAATTACTAGAAAACAGTGGCATGGATATGATTGCCGCTGAAACACTGGCAGATGCCGCCGATAAAATAGTCGCTGCTGCAAAAGGAGAAAATAAATGAGCGTACTTGTCAATAAAGAAACCCGGGTAATTGTGCAGGGCTTTACCGGACAGCAGGGCACATTTCACGCCCGGCAAGCCATCGACTACGGGACGCAAATCGTGGGTGGCGTGACTCCCGGCAAAGGGGGGCAAACGCATCTGGATTTGCCTGTTTTTAATACGGTGCGTGATGCCGTGAAAGCAACTGGCGCGGATGCCAGCATGATTTTTGTGCCACCTCCTTTTGCTGCCGATGCCATCCTCGAGGCAGCAAGTGCGGGTATCAGGGTGATTGCCTGTATTACCGAGGGCATTCCGGTGCTGGATATGCTCAAGGTCAAGGCGAGTCTTGAAACAAATTACCCCGACACCTGGCTGATTGGTCCTAACTGTCCGGGCATTATCACGCCGGGCGAATGCAAGATCGGCATTATGCCTGGCGCGATTCACAAGGTAGGCAAAATTGGCATTGTCTCGCGCTCCGGTACATTGACCTATGAAGCAGTACACCAGACAACGCTTGCAGGTCTTGGTCAGTCAAGCTGTATCGGTATTGGCGGTGATCCCATTCAGGGGATGAATTTTGTTGATTGCCTGAGCCTGTTTAATGATGATCCGCAAACCGAAGGCATTATTATGGTTGGCGAAATTGGCGGCAGTGCCGAGGAAGATGCTGCCGAATACATAAAGGCAAACGTAAAAAAGCCGGTGGTTGCCTATATCGCCGGTGTAACAGCTCCCGCAGGAAAACGCATGGGACATGCAGGCGCAATAATTGCAGGTGGCAAAGGAACAGCCGAGCAAAAAATTGCCGCGCTGGAATCCGCAGGTGTCGAAGTGGTAAGAGCACTGACACAAATGGGGGCAGCGATTAGGGAAAAAGTATAAAAAAAGGGGGGGATGGGTGTGTCAGAGGACAGAGGACAGAGGACAGAGGACAGAAGACAGAAGACAGAAGACAGAAGACAGAAGACAGAAGACAGAAGACAGAAGACAGAAGACAGAAGGTAGCTCGTATGAAGCTCCGCGGAATACGGGAATTGGTTGCGCATGGCTACAGCAACCCTACGCAACTGTTTAAATAAAAATATGTGAAAAACAGGGGGGATGGGTATATCGTTGAAATACTGTTTTACCAATGGTCTGCATTAGCCTTTTCCCATTCTGAGCGCCAGTTTTGCGGGATGCTGCTGTCTTGCAGCAAGCAGTCTGCTTCGATTCTTTCATAAATTTCCGAGAAATCCTTGACGCTTGCACCATCTACCCTGCGATGAATATGATGCAGTTCAACGTCTTCCGTGCTTTTGAGTCCGGCAATCTCCAGTAACTCAAGCAGGTGATAGATCATGGAACGATGATAATGTGCTACCCGTTCGCTTTTGTCGCTAATATCAAGTGCCTGGTAACGTGCCGGATTCTGGGTGGCGATTCCGGTGGGGCAGGCGTCTGTGTTACAGTGTCTTGCCTGAATGCAGCCCAGTGCAAACATCATTCCCCGTGCCGAGTTGATGGTATCTGCACCAAGCGCAATGACTCTTAGCATGTGAAAAGCAGAGATGATTTTTCCGGCGGCAATAATGCGGATTTTGCCGCGAACGCCGATGCCAATGAGTGCGTTATTCACAAAAGGGATGGCATCCCAGAGAGGGGTTCCAACGGAATTGGTAAGCTCTATGGGAGCTGCGCCGGTACCACCTTCAGAGCCGTCAATGGTAATAAAATCAGGAGTAATGCCAGTTTCCAGCATGGCTTTGCAGATGCACAGAAATTCAACCTTGTTGCCAATACAAAGCTTGAAGCCAACGGGTTTGCCGCCCGAGAGCCTTCTGAGCTGTTCGACAAATTCCAGTAATCCCCGAGGCGAGTCAAAGCTTGAATGTGTGGGCGGTGAGATCACATCCTTGCCCATTTCTACGCCACGAATTTCTGAAATTTCGCGGCTGACCTTGGCAGCAGGCAGAATCCCGCCGTGCCCCGGTTTGGCGCCCTGTGACAGTTTGATCTCAATCATTTTAATGACATCACGGTTTGCCATTTTTGCAAACAGCTTCTGGTCAAAGCCACCAGCTGAGTTTCTGCAACCAAAATAGCCCGTGCCGATTTGCCAGATGAGGTCGCCGCCATATTCCAGGTGGTAAGGGGTAACGCCGCCCTCTCCGGTATTATGTGCAAAGTTGCCCAATTTTGCGCCTTTGTTGAGTGCCATAATCGCCGTCTTGCTTAATGCTCCATAGCTCATGGCAGAGATATTCAGAGGTGAGGCGGCATAGGGCTGCTTGCAGTTCGCTTCACCAAAAATCACGCGAGGGTCTTTGTCTTCAATCTTGCAGGGAGCGAGTGAGTGATTGATCCATTCATAGCCTTGCCTGTAGACATCAAATACCGTACCAAAGGGACGTGTGTCTCTTGTGCCTTTGGCGCGCTGGTAAACCAGTGTTCTAAATTCCCTGCTGATTGGCATACCATTGGTATCAGATTCAATAAAGTATTGCTGAATTTCGGGGCGCACATATTCCAGCATATAGCGAAAGTGACCAATCACAGGATAAAGCCTCAGCAGCGTTTTTTTTCGCTGCAACAAATCGCTTGTTCCCAGCAGTACCAGCGGCAGGATAATGACAAATAGCCATAGCGCCGGATGCCAGTAAAAAGAAATAAACAGAACAAGAATAGATATACCAATAGATATAGAGATAAAAACTTGGCGAACAGTCATAATGGTAAGACTCTGATAGGGAATGAACGGTATCTTTCAGAAGAGATTTACCCTATTTTAGTATGATAAATGTTGGATTTGTGGTGTTTTGGTTTAAACCGCATCTCAATTGGTACGCTAAGGCTATATTGACTTGTGATAATAATTACCTTGACTTATATCATAAAATAAATATAGCTAA
>JALVDQ010000093.1 GCA_027008885.1 Thiotrichaceae bacterium
CACAGCACACTTTTTGTGCGAAAATGAGCGGAGCGAACGCACAAAAAGTGGGATGTGTTAACTGTCAATTTGAGCAATTTGTTATGCATTATAAATTTAGATCTGTAATTTTTATAAGTTTAATATTACTATTTTTAACACCTAAATTATTTAAGGTATTAATATGTGATTGCATTTCATCCTTATAATAATAACTAACTGTCCAAACAGTATCGTCTGAAACAGAACTAAATACTTTTTTGAAATATCCCAAATCTACATTTGACAGAGAGTGACCCAATATAATAATTTCATCTATTTCAGTAAGCTCTGAAAAAAAAGAACTAGATTCTTTAATAATAGTATCTGTATCTTTAAAAGTTTTTGAAAAGTAGGTCATTAGTTCACTTTTACCAAGCTCAAGAGAGAAATTATAATTATCATTTATATATTCTTGCCATTTCTCCAATTCCTCTGGTGTAGCATTTTTAGGTGGACTTTCTTCCTCAATTTCAAGTGATTCTGGTGTCACTCCATGCCCAAGAATTGGAGTATCTCCATTCTCTATACATCCATGAATATAAAGAATATTTCCCCTAGGAATACCATAATACCTCTCTAGCACATTAGTGTAGTTAAAGTTCAAATATAAGGCATCTTTGTTAAGTAATATCTTTCTTCCATTGATTGATTTTGGATATTTTATTTTTAATAAAAATTCATAAAATGCATCAAACAGTTTATAAGTAACTTCATCAACAAAATTTTGCATTTCAATTTCAAAAGCTCCCCAGTCACTAATAGGGTCTCCGGTAAATGCAATATAATCAGAAAGACTTTCAATAACTTCTTGAGAGTCTAAATCAGAAAGAGCAGCTTCAAATTCACTCCATAATGTACCGGAAGAATCATTACTAGTTACGTCTTGAAAACCGAAGTAATGTAATAGTTTTTTATATAAATCTGGGTATTCTTCATTGAGAAATTTTCCAAACGAGTCATAATCCGTTTTTAAATTATGATGTAAGTCAAAACCATTGCCAATGATATAAAGTTTATTCATATATTACTTACTGATTGCATAACAGTTTATTAGACAGTTTCCACCTATCCCATAAAAACCAATCATATCCAGGCACTAAAACTGTCAATATTTCACCAGTATAGCAATTTTTTCGATGAGTGGTAGTTATAATAGGCAGTTTCTGTCTATTCTGGTATTGCTGTCTCTGTCTATTTCAAATAGTATTGTCTTTGTTCTCTTTTTGTTTGATTTATGGCTTTGGTGGAATATGGATTTCCGTTTGTTACATGATTTTATTGATGACGGGGCTTTCTGGCGGTCTTTTACTGCGCATTTGAAGGCGAGGAAAATCCATTCTAATAAAATTAAGTGGTATGTTTTTTATGCGAAGCGTTTTCTTCGGCTGGCGAGAAATACGTCTGTTAATGCGCTTTCTTCTGAGCGTGTGCTGGTTTATCTGGAGTCTATTCGCAAAGATCCTGATTTTGCTGATTTTCAGGTTAATCAGTCTGTTGACGCTATTCATATTTTGTTACGGGATTTTTTTCAGAAAGACTATGTTGATGCGATTGACTGGCAATCTTATAAACAGCATGAGTCCACTCATAATCTGGTATATCTTGAGGAACTTGATATACCCGAGTTGATTGCCCAGCAGGTTGCCAGGTTTGATAAGTCTTTACAGGAAAATTATGGTGTTTTGCTGACACGGGTTGTGAAGGTTTTGCGTGTCAGAAATTATTCAAAGCGGACTGAGCAGTCTTATTTAATGTGGATAGGCAGGTTTTTACAGTTTACTTCTAATACAGAGCAACATGATATTGGTGAAACCCAGGTTCGTGAATTTTTGGAGTATCTCGCATTACAGCGAAAGGTTGCGCCGAATACGCAGAAACAGGCTTTAAATGCGCTGGCTTTTTTGTTTAATTTTGGATTTGAGCGTGAATTGGGGAATATTGGCGAGTTTGTCAAGGCGAAGTCTAGCCGGAAATTGCCGGTTGTGCTTTCCAAAAATGAAATCAAGACTGTTTTTGGGCATTTTAAAAATAAAACGTATTTTTTGATGGCGGGATTGCTTTATGGTGCGGGTTTGCGCCTGATGGAGTGCGTTAGTTTGCGCGTTCAGGATATTGATTTTGATTATCATCAGATTGTGGTCAGAAATGGCAAGGGTTTTAAAGATCGAATTGTGCCTTTGCCTGCGCGGTTTATTCCGGCGCTGAAACAACAGATTGAAAAGGTCAGCGAGATTCATAAAGCTGATCTTAGAAAAAATATTGATGGTGTCTATTTGCCGTATGCGCTTGAACGCAAATATCCTAATGCGGGTAAAGAGCTGGGCTGGCAGTATCTTTTTCCCGCTTCGCGCATTGCTACTGATCAGCGTTCAGGCAAGCTTCGTCGTCATCACCTGCATCCAACGGCGTTGCAAAAGGCAATCAGTATTGCCGGTCGGGAGAGTAATATTCATAAACGTGTTCATGCGCATGTTTTCAGACATTCTTTTGCGACTCATTTGCTTGAGGAGGGCTACGATATTCGCACGGTGCAGGAGTTATTGGGTCACGCGGATATTTCAACGACGATGATTTATACTCATGTGCTGAATAAGCCGGGGCTTACGGTTAAGTCGCCGATTGATTTAATTTAAAACAGGGGGCGCGCACAATGCAAACAACTCTCAAATCAGCTTTCCCTCGCTACGACTTATATTTCCAGACAGGTTCTAAATGAAATCGTCTGTTCAGATCCCGGATTTGTTGGGTAGTGCGCCCTGTCCAGCACTTCCAGATTTTGATAATGACAGTCTGAATCCCAGCTAATGAGAATGCCTGTTTCCTCTGATGAGTGACGCGAGAGAATAAAACGATCCAGCCCGGCGCTGAGTGTTTTGCTTGTTACGCGCTCAATTCCGAGTGAACGAATGCTTAGTGTATCTGTTTTGCCCTGCCCTCCGAGTTGCAGGATATGCGCGCTTTGTGCTTCATTATGCCAGTGGATTTCGAGCTGCTTTGGGGTGCTAAATTTTATTCCAGGTGAGGATTGGTTTATGCCATCCAGCGGGTAGAGAATGGGTGAGCGGGTGCCACACTGGGTGCAGTTGGAGTGGCTATCGAGGTTTTCTACCTGCGAATGCAGTCCGTAGCGTTTAACCAGAACGGTTCCGCATTTCTGGCAAACGGTATTATTCAGATCTGGCTCGTGTGTATTGCCCAGATAGACGTATTTCATGCCTTTTTGCAGGGCAAGTTCCCGTGCGTTTTTGAGTGTTTCAATGCTGGTTCGTTCCACATGAGTGTATTGATGCGCCGGATGAAAAGCGACAAAATGCAGTGGCACTTCAGCACCGATATATTGCAGTACCCAGTCAATGGTTTGTTCGACATCTTTGTTTGAATCATTCAGTTCAGGGATGACCAGCTGGCTTAACTCGAGGTATTTGCCCGAGGCGGCTACCTGCCTGATTCGTTCCAGTACGGGCGCCAGCCTGGCTTTGGTCTGCTTGCGGTAAAACTCATCATTCAGTGATTTTAGCGAAAGGCTAAAAATATCAATACATTCAAGCAGTTCATTGACGGGTTCTGCCTCAATAAAAAAAGCGGATTTGTAGAGTGTTTTAATGCCGTTTTTGTGCGCCAGTCTTGAGGTTTCGACGACAAATTCGTGCCATACCACAGGGTCGTTATAGGTCCATGAAATAATCGGTATCTGATTCGCAAGGCATATATCTACCACCTGTTGCGGGGTGTAGTGGCGCACCATCTGATAATCAAGATACTGTGTTTGCGAGGTCTCCCAGTTCTGGCAGAATGAACATGCCATCATGCAGCCGACGTTGCCCATGCTCAAAATGCGTGCGCCAGGGCTAAAATGATTTACCGCCTCGGTTTCGATCACTTCTTCCGTTGCCGCCAGTGATTGCCCGTAGTTAAAGCTGCGGATTTCGCCCTCAAGCGTGCCACGTACCCCGCAAAAACCCATGCGTTCATTTTTGGGACGACAATGACGCGGGCATAAACGACATTCTGCGCGATTTTCCCTGAATGGAATCCAGTGCTGTGCGGCTGTTCCCTGTGGTTTCATAAGATGCCTCGAAGTTGAGTATAACAATGCTAACGGCTGAAGTATCCGCTCAAAATTAATCTAACAATTTAGCCCCTGTTTTCTGATTTTCTTCGTTATTGCTTTGCTCACATAGCCCGCTATGCCCACTATGCTCCCGTCGCAATGACTTGAATATCAACCTGGATATAAAAAAACAGGAAACGAATTTTGTTTGGGTACTTAAAGATTTACTCAATGTGCAGA
>JALVDQ010000094.1 GCA_027008885.1 Thiotrichaceae bacterium
CACGAGTAAAAAATTCATCATCCATTCCCACATCAGCCCAAAGGTAAAAGCTTGCCTGGGGTTTGTGCAGATTCATTAACGGCGTCAGTATTTCGAGAACTGCATCAAACTTTTCCCGATACAGTTTGCGATTCTCTATCACATGCTTTTCATCCGACCACGCGGCAATACTGGCTGCCTGAACAGGCGGAGACATGGCACAACCATGATAGGTGCGATAGAGCAAGAATTGTTGAAGGATTTCAGCATCACCTGCAACAAAGCCGGAGCGCAAACCAGGTGCATTAGAGCGTTTTGACAAACTGTGAAATACTATGCAGCGCCTGAATGCATCATTGCCGGTTTTGGCAGCGACTTCCAGTAAACCAGGCGGTGGATTGGATTCATCAAAATAAATTTCTGAATAGCACTCATCGCTGGCAATGATAAAATCATGTTTCTCGGCAAGATTCAGTAATGTCTTTATTTGCTCTTCATTGATTACCGCACCCGTTGGGTTTCCCGGGCTGCACAAATAGATAAGCTGACAATCATCCCAGGTTTTGGAGTCCACTTCATTAAAATCAGGCACAAAATTATTTTCAGCCGTACAGGGCAGGTAAACAGGTTTTGCCCCAGCCAGTAATGCAGCACCTTCATATATCTGGTAAAAAGGGTTTGGCATGAGAATGGTCGGGTTGCTTTTATTGCGGTTAATAACTGCCTGGGCAAAGGCAAACAGTGCCTCACGAGTTCCGTTTACAGGCAGGACATTTGTTTCTGCATCAAGTAAATCCCTGTTTATATTAAAGCGTTGCGCGAGCCACTGCACAATGCTTTCTCTCAGCTCACAAGAACCTTTGGTTAAAGGATAATTTGCCAATCCCTGAAGATTATTCTGCATAGCATCCAGAATAATCTGTGGTGTCGCATGTTTGGGTTCACCAATAGCCAGCGATAACTCCGGTTTGGCAGCAGGTTTAATGCCTGCCGTCAGGATTGAAATTTTTTGAAATGGATAAGGTTGTAGAGAAGCTAAATCTGGGTTCATAAGGCAAATGGGCTTAATATAAAAATAACAGTTAATTATTCAGTAGTATCGTAGATTATTTTACGCAGTTTTTAATACACACTTTTTTTGATTTTACCGTGCCACCGCAACTGCTGTAACAGAGTCGGTATTTTGATTGGCAGCCACACTTTTGACTGCATTTAAGTTCGCGTATTTTGGCAGTGACACTGGCGAGTGTTGGGCGTACCGGGCGAGGCAGGTTGAAGCTGGGACGCTCATAAATAAATGGATCGTAGGCATAATGATTAAAACAGCTTGAGCGTTTTTTGCCTTTTTCGAGGCAACTGTTCAAATAGCGTTCGTGACGGGCTTCCGCCATATCACGCCTAAATTCGTACCAGTCCAGATCACGTTCATAGCGCAATTTGGCTGCTTCCCAGATTTTCAGTTTTTGGGGGTATTCATATTGCAAGCCGGGCAACAGCTTTTTTGCCTGCTGTGCTGCTTTGAGCGAGCACTGTTGATAGCGCCGGGTGCACTGCAGCTTGCATTGTTTCTGCTGAGCCTGACAGCCCTTTAGGCAGATTAATCCTGTTTTGCTGGTGGGCGGTTTTAAATCATAGGCGACTTTGTAAACGGGACTGCAGGAAGATAAAAACAGACTGAAAAAAAGAGAGAGTATAAAAGCAGGAACGATCAATCTTTTTACTCGCATGAACTTCATTTTTGTCCTCCTGTTATCACCTTCTATGCGCCTGGGTTGGCTGAAGCCGGTATGTCCTTGAGTGTTGTTTCAACGTCCAGATTTTGTGCGCGCTGACGCATTACCTGATCCATTAATGTGATTGCCAGTTGCGCTTCACAGATGGGTGTGGCACGAATCCCCACGCAGGGATCATGGCGACCTTTGGTAATAACTTCAACAGCTTCGCCTTGCAAGTTGACTGTTTTTCCGGGTAAACGCAGGCTCGATGTGGGTTTAAATGCAGTGTGCACAATAATATCCTGACCGGATGAAATACCGCCCAAAATACCGCCTGCATTATTACCGATAAAACCGTCCAGAGTGATTTCATCGCGGTGCTCTGTGCCTTTTTGTGTCACCGAAGCAAAACCGGCACCGATTTCAACGCCTTTGGCAGCATTGATGCTCATCATGGAATGTGCAATTTCAGCATCCAGGCGGTCAAAAATCGGCTCGCCCAAACCGGGGGGAACACCCTGTGCCACCGTGGTTATTTTCGCGCCAACTGAATTGCCCTCCTTGCGAAGTGCATCCATATACGCTTCCATTTCGGCAACCTTGCTGGCATCGGGGCAGAAGAACGGGTTATTGCCAATTTCATCCCAGTCCAGTGTTTCAGCCTTGATAGGACCAAGCTGGGACAGATAACCGCGAATCACAATGCCATATTTTTCCAGCAGATATTTTTTGGCAATGCCGCCTGCGGCAACACGCATCGCTGTTTCGCGCGCGGATGAACGACCACCGCCGCGATAATCCCGCAAGCCGTATTTTTTATAGTAGGTATAATCGGCATGACCCGGACGAAAGCGATCCTTTATATCGGAGTAATCCCTGGAACGCTGGTCGGTATTTTGAATCAGCAGGGCAATCGGCGTGCCGGTGGTTTTACCTTCAAAGACACCGGATAAAATCTGCACCTGATCAAGCTCGCGCCGCTGCGTGGTGTGACGACTGCTTCCGGGGCGACGCCGATCCAGATCACCCTGAATATCGGCTTCGCTCAACGCCATTCCAGGTGGACAGCCATCCACGATGCAGCCGATTGCGGGACCGTGACTTTCTCCAAAAGAGGTCACTGTAAAGAGTTTTCCGTAAGTATTTCCTGACATGAAGAGGATTATACCCATCCCCCCCTTTTTTTAATACTTTTTAGGTGAAATTATATTAGCAACAGTGTGGTAACACCTGCCAGTATTTGAATTTTGTAGCTCCGTGTTTCTCTGCGTAACGATAGATTTGAACCCCGAAACTTGAACAATAACTTGACGATCCTCCAATACGAGCATATGCTTAGGCATATGCCAATAATTTGTGAGGAGCTACAGCATGCAATCTGTGATAAAAGAACGACACGTCAGTTTATTTCGTAATGGACGCAACCAGGCTATCCGCATACCTCGTGAATTTGAATTCAAAAGCAAGAAAGCTATTATCCGCAAAGAAGGAAATAAACTGATTATTGAAGAAGTAAAACAACCGAACTTAATTGAACTCCTGGACAGTTGGGAATCACTTGATATTACCTTTCCTGATGTCGATAAGGATCTGCCACCAGTGGATGATATTGAGTTATGAAGCAGGCAGGTTACTTGCTGGATACCAATATTCTTTCAGCTCTTGTTAAAGAACCTAAAGGCAATGCTGCCCAGCGGCTGAGAGAAATAGGGACTGACAAAATATTTACAAGCATTATTGTAGCTTGTGAAATGCAATTTGGCATCAGAAAAAAAGCTTCTAAGCAACTTACCTGGCGAGTTGCAAGCTTGTTAGAATCTATTCAGGTACTTGATTTTAAACCACCTGCTGATATCTCTTACGGAGAGATACGTCATTTCTTGCAAAAATCAGGCGCAATTATTGGTCCCAATGATTTGCTAATCGCTGCTCATGCTTTATCAGAAAACTTGATTATGGTGACGGACAATATAAGAGAATTTAAATGTATCCCCGATTTGAAAGTGGAGAATTGGTTGTAAAGAGAGGCTGCTTTTTCAAATTACCTGATACAAAGTATGCTCAAGATTACTCTTGAGATGAAAATACTTTTGGAACAATTAATAAATAATATAAAACTATCCGATACAGCCTTTTTTGTCAATTAACGCATAGAGCCAGATATTACTATCAACAAAGACCTTGTCATTCATAGATATCATCTCTATCAAGAGGAGTGAAGCGATCTAGCTTAATAGGTTGGTCAATATAGTTTGCCAAAAAGTCTTTTTGTTTTAGCGACTCTTTTTTAAGTGATTGCACTAAATACTGTAATGCATAATTAACAACATCTTTTTTGGTCTGTTTGCCAGAAAGTTTTATTGCCTCAGTAATCAAACGATCATCTAGGAGCCTGTCTGAGAATAGCCACCTAAAGCAAGCGGAGCCTGTACGCCAAAATAATATTTTTTAGAAATTTGCGTACTTTTAATTTTCTGCTGAATTTTTAAGCAGTATTTTCCATTATGAGGTGTCTATTGGCACTTTTCCTCTCCTTTTTGGTTCATATTGCCGTTATTGCAACTAATTTTCCTTCTAGCGGGCGCACTAATCCCCTGGTCA
>JALVDQ010000095.1 GCA_027008885.1 Thiotrichaceae bacterium
ATGATGGCAAAAGTGGGTGTTAAAATTGATTTGTTGGCACAACCCAAGTCAAAATATTTTGCAAAGGTACTGGCACAGGGCGGTTATGATACCTCATTCTATTTGCTTGGCTGGACCCCCGGCTCAATGGATGTTTACAACGTCTTTAACAGTTTGCTGGTTTGCCAGAACAAGGAAAAGAAAGCCGGCTCATTCAACCTTGGTAACTATTGTAACAAACGGGTTGATGAACTAGCCAAAATCATTGCCAGTGAAACCGATGTAGCAAAACGTCAGGCAGCTATTGATGAAGCCACCAAAATCATTCAGGATGAAGTAGGCTACTTGCCATTGCACCAGCAACCACTTTCATGGGGAGTTCGTGAAGGTGTGAGCGTAGCGCAACGGGCTGATAATGTTCTTGATTATCGTGATGTGGTTATGCCTTAACAAATATCACATAGACTAATAACGGGCTTTTATGTTTCTATTTCTGATCAGGCGCTTATTTCAGGCGGCAATGGTGATGCTAACGGTCGCCCTGATTGCCTTTGCACTGTTTCAATATGTGGGTGATCCGATTTCGAATATGGTGGGGCAGGATACCTCCGTTGCAGAACGCGAACAGCTGAAACAGGATTTGGGACTAAATGACAGCACCATTGTACAGTTTGGACGCTTTGTAAAAAATGCCATTCATGGTGAATTTGGAAAATCCTATCGTTTGCGCAAACCCGTCAGAGAGCTGATTGCAGAACGCTTTCCCGCAACGCTGGAATTATCATTATTATCAGCAGTGATTGCCTTGCTGGTGG
The DNA here is from genome assembly GCA_027008885.1 of Thiotrichaceae bacterium. Taxonomy (GTDB): domain Bacteria; phylum Pseudomonadota; class Gammaproteobacteria; order Thiotrichales; family Thiotrichaceae; genus Cocleimonas. Next base: position 795 of record JALVDQ010000095.1, read on the forward strand.
GTATCCCCATGGGGGTGTATACGGCGTTACATCAGGATAGCTGGTTGTCGCAGGGGTTTATGACACTGTCACTGATTGGTATTTCATTGCCAACCTTCCTGATTGGTATTTTTCTGATTCTGTTTTTTGGTGTGATGTTGCAATGGTTGCCAACTTTTGGGCGCGGTGAAACGGTTGATCTTGGCTGGTGGACGACCGGGCTACTGACTGCCAGTGGTTGGAAATCACTCATTATGCCAGCCATTACACTGGCAATTTTTCAGATGACCTTAATTGTGCGTTTGATACGTGCCGAGATGTTGGAGGTTTTGCGCTCTGACTATATCAAGTTTGCGCGTGCGCGTGGGCTTAAAGAACAATCCATCAGCTTTTCACATGCACTTAAAAATACGCTGGTGCCAGTGATTACCATTATTGGACTGCAAATAGGTTCATTGATTGCCTTTGCCATTATCACAGAAAGCGTTTTTCAGTGGCCAGGTATGGGATTGTTGTTTATTCAGGCGATTGAAGAGGTGGATATTCCGATTATGTCAGCTTACCTGCTATTGATTGCCTTTGTTTTTGTGGTAATCAATCTGGTGGTGGATATTTTATATTATGCCATTGATCCACGCTTGAGAATGAATGCTTAATAACAAAGCAGGTAAAGTATATGAGAGATTTCTGGCGGCGTTTTTTTGATAGTGACCTTTGGTGGAGCTATAAATCATCGCCTCTGGTTGTTATTGCATCCATTATTACCGTCGTCTTTATCTTTTCATCCGTTTTTGCGACCTATGTTGCACCCTATAACCCCTTTGATCTGGCACAATTTGATCTGCTTGATTCACTCAAGCCACCCGCCTGGATGGAAGGTGGTGAAAGTCGCTTTTTTCTCGGTACGGATGATCAGGGACGTGATGTACTCTCCACCATCCTCTACGGCAGCCGTGTATCCCTGCTGGTGGGTTTCATGTCCGTTATCTTTGCCATGATTATTGGCATTATTATTGGGCTGATTGCTGGCTATTCAGGTGGATGGGTGGATGCCGTGCTGATGCGAATTGCCGATGTGCAACTATCCTTTCCTGCGATTTTAATCGCATTGCTTGTTGATGGCGTGGTGCGTGGCTTATTGCCCAAAAGTAGCCATGATGAGCTGGCAGTGTATGTTTTGATTATTGCCATCGCACTGAGTTTCTGGGTGCAATATGCGCGTACCGTACGCTCCTCTACGATGATCGAGCGCACCAAAGAATATGTACAGGCGGCACAGGTGATTGGCTTGCCCCAGCCGCTTATTCTGTTTCGGCATATTCTGCCGAATGTAATGGGTCCGGTTTTAGTCATAGCTACCATTCAACTGGCGCTTGCCATCATCACTGAAGCCACTTTAAGCTTTTTGGGAGTCGGTGTACCACCAACATCACCCTCACTCGGTACCCTGATTCGTGTTGGCAATGATTACCTGTTTTCAGGTGAATGGTGGATTACCGTCTTCCCTGGTGTGGCACTGGTAATTTTGGTGCTAGCCGTCAATATTCTCGGCGACTGGCTACGCGATGCGCTGAATCCAAAACTTAGATGAGACCGCTGAAAATGAGGGAAGGTAAAATAGCATGACACTACTCAAAATCAGGGAAATGCGCGTCGAATTTCCCTCACGCAGAGGCTCGGTGGTAGCGGCTAAAGATGTCAATCTGGAGCTGGCATCAGGTGAAATTCTTGGCATTGTGGGTGAGTCAGGTGCAGGCAAATCCACCATCGCCAATGCCGTACTCGATTTGCTGGAGCCACCCGGCATTATGCCCAAAGGCAAGGTTTATCTTGATGACAAACGCATCGATGGTTTACCCATTGAGCAAATGCGCAAAATTCGTGGCAGACGTATCGGCATGATTTTTCAAGACCCGCTAACCTCGCTAAACCCGCTGCAAACCATCGAAGAACAATTGCTGGAAACCATTACCACACACTTGCCCCTGAGTGACAAACAGGCACATGCTCGCGCCATAGAAATGCTGCAAAAAGTGGGCATACCCGAGCCAGAAATTCGTATCAAACATTATCCTCACCAGTTTTCGGGTGGAATGCGTCAACGCGTGGTCATTGCGCTTTCACTCTGTGCCGAGCCTGATGTGATTCTGGCAGATGAACCAACCACCGCACTGGATGTTTCCATTCAGGCTCAAATTCTCGACTTAATGCGTAAACTGGTTCGTGAAACAGGCGTGGGCATGATTATTATTACCCATGATATGGGCGTTATTTCGGATATTTGCGATCGCGTGATGGTGATGTATCGTGGCGATGTAGTGGAAGTCGGTACGACTGAAAAAATCCTTGGCAATCCGGATCATCCCTATACACGCAGCCTGATTTCAGCCGTCCCCCGTCCAGACAAACGCATGCACCGCTTTCCACTGGTGGAATATATTGAGGCGGCCGGCACACCACAAAAATCAATCGACATTTCAACTCACTGGCTGGGAAAAGCACGTGAGTTTAACAAAAGCAATCATAAAAGTGATGCGCTGTTACGGGTAAAAAACCTTGAAATGCGCTTTCGCACAGTCAATTCAATTTTTAAATCAAGACGCAAATATCTGCATGCCGTTGATAATGTTTCATTCGATATTAAAGATGGCGAAGTTTTTGGTCTGGTTGGGGAATCAGGCTCAGGAAAATCTACCGTAGCGCGTCTTATCTCTGGTATTTACAAGCCCTACGCCGGCAATATTCTGTTTGACGGGACTGATTTAACCACACTAAAAAATCGCAAAGCAGCCAATCCGTTTCGTCGCCAGATGCAGATGATCTTCCAGGATCCGTTTTCATCATTGAATGGACGTATGCGTGTCGCTGATATTGTTGCCGAACCAATCAAATTCCACAAACTGGCATCCAGCAATGCCGAAGTTAAATCAATCGTAAATGACCTGCTGGATCACGTTGGACTGGGCGCTATTGCAGCCAAAAAATTCCCACATGAATTTTCAGGCGGACAGCGCCAACGCATCTCTATCGCCAGAGCACTGGCAACACGCCCACGTTTCCTGATCTGTGATGAACCGACCTCGGCACTGGATGTCTCGATACAGGCGCAAGTGCTTAATCTATTAAAAGACCTGCAAGAAGAACTGGCATTGACGATGCTGTTTATTAGCCATGACTTGCCAGTGATTCGACAAGTCTGTGATCGTGTCGCAGTAATGAAGCATGGAAAATTGGTCGAAGTGGCTGAAACTGAAACACTGTTTGAATCACCCCAGTCTGAATATGCAAGACATTTAATCAAACTCATGCCAAGACTGGCAAGCCTGCAATAAAATATGTAAAAAACAGGGGGGATGGGTGGCAGAGGACAGCTGTAGAGTCGGTGAAGTTTACGCAACCGACCAGATTTGAACCTTGATGATCGGTTTCGCAAAGCTACACCGACCCTACCATACTGTTTGAATGCCAAAAATATGTAAAAAATGGGGGGGATGGGTATGTACAGTATTATC
>JALVDQ010000096.1 GCA_027008885.1 Thiotrichaceae bacterium
CAGCATGAATTAGATGATATGATCGATTTGAAACCTGGAGGTTGCTAAAATGAGACAAATAAAAAATAATATCTGTAGAAATAGTTTAATTATACTGTTGTCAATTTTTTATATTAGTGGTTGTATGTCAACTAAAATAAAACCAAGTATAAAAAAAGTAGATAAAGTTAATACCAAGCATAATATCTACTATGGCACATATACAAGAGTTGGGCATAATGGAAGCTTTTTTGTCGATAGAAAGTCGGGTGAATTGTGGTATGTAGTAATAACTTCTAATGGAATTTCAAGCTTTACTAAAAAACTTGATGCAGGTTTAAAACAATTAGATAAACTACATAAAGTAGCACCAGTGTTTGACGTTGAATTAATAGGTAGTTTAAGTAATACTTCTAATTATGATACGGGGTTAAAATCGCATCCATATTTTAAAAAATATTATCCTAGTAAAATACTACATGTGAGTAAAGTTTTGAAGCTATCACCAGCTAAGAGCCACTTGCGCTGTGCGTTAAGCTATTGAAACATAAGGACTGATAAATAGGAAGAAGATATAACTCATTGATTTTATTATGGGGTGAAAATTCTGAGAAAGAGAGTTTTTCCAAAAAAAATGCATTGTAAGTCATTGATATATGCAGAATCCTCGGGGTAAATATTTTTTGAAGGCACTATTTTCTAATATGATTTCAATAACTTGCATACAACGCAAGTGCCTCAGAGGCGCAACACTCGATACTGGTGGTTGGTTAGACCTTACCAGACAAGGACTTTCACCCTGTAAGAAATGACAAGCTTCGCTTGTCGCACCATCCCCCCACTTTTTTACATATTTTCCCGAGATTATGAAAAAACCGGAGTAATTAGCATGACATTTCAGAGCGAGCTGGCTATTATCAGCGACAATTCAGAAATTATTATTTTTAGATAGTATAATGACAGCTTGTTTTTATTAAGGGAGTGTTATTTTGGCACGAAAAAAAAGAAAATATCGTAAAAACACCACGACGAAGATGACTTTAAAAGATCGTGAAACGAATGCAAAAAATGCACTTCACTATGGTCATTACAAAAAAGCGATTACACACCTTAAGCCATTACTTGAAGCCAAAAATATTGAGAGTGACAGGAAAGCGAGGTGGATAGAGTGGGCAAAAACCGCACATACTTCTCTGGCACAACAACTATTTAAGAGTAAAAAATATCAGGAAGTTATCAGAGTGTGTAACAGTGGTCATCGGCTCTGCGAGCTTGCGCTGGATACCCCCATTTATATCACCTCCCTGATAAATACAAACCGTTTTGATGAGGCGCTGGAGTATTATTTACAGTTATCTGAAAAGTCAGCAGAGGGAAAAACAGCCAGGTCAGATTTGGCTTTAATTCGTTCTGAGTTGGCAGTTCGCGCCATCGCCAATGATTCAAAAATCATAGAACGCTTGCCTGAAGATGATCCTGTTGCAGCCGGTTTTGAGAACGCTTGCGAATTGCTGGATGCTTATTGTCACTCCAACGATGAGCTTGTAGAAGATAAACTAAAACTGATTTCATTCCGTTCTCCCTACCGTGATTTAAAACAGATAATCAGCGCTGCTATCAAACTTGATAAAGGGAGTGAAGCTGATAAAGAAAAATCCCGTGAAACACTGGCAAATATTTCACCTGATTCTGCCTTTTTCTCACTGGCTGAAGCATTTCAGCTGACTGCTATGGATGTAGAAGAGATTGCATCTTCATATTTGTCTTTGAATAATAATCTGCAAGCATTTGTATGTCATGCAAAAGGTTGGCAGGAAGAGCAACAGAAACTGCTTAATGCTCTTGCAAATCTCCCGCCTGAACCAGGCTTTTCGGAGATATTCCGTATTGCAGATAGTTGTAAAAAAATTCAGCCTGAATATGCCAGAGAAATCGCACAGATGGCTCTTGTTCATGCCAGAGTAAAGCATAGCAATGTGATAACGCCAAAACGCTATGAACAACGCTTTGGAAAAATGGATGCTCTTGAATCACAACATGTAGAAGCACTATATGAAATTCTCACTTATGATGAAGAACCAAAGGATGATTATTTCTTTGACCCGGAAGAGCAATTTATTGATGTAGAAGAAGCCTGGGAAGACTATCTGAGTTTACTTAATGATGAAAATGATGAAAAATATGGAGGCATGAACCCGTCGGTATCATTGAGCAATGCCCTGGTTTATCGATTTTTTGTTAAATTACGCTCGCGCTCGGATACTGATACTCGTATAAGAAGAACATCAATCCACTATCTTGAAAAATCTCTTGAGTATGATCCTCTGGATAAAGAATCACACCTTGATGTGATCCGTTATTATCTGAATGAAAAAAAACTAAAAGATGCCAGAGACTCTTTGAATCTGGCATTGAAATACTACCCCGATGATTTGCAGATATTGTTACTAGCCGTAGAAGTAGCTATAGCTGGTAATGCTTTCAAAAAAGCATCAAATTATGCGAAGAAGATTCTTGAAGTTGATCCCATCAATCGTCAGGCACGCAATTTATTATGCAAGGCACACCTGGCTCATGCCAGAAAACAGGTACCAGGGGGAAAATGGCATTTACTTGAAAAAGAACTGGATGAGGCTGAGCAGTGGAGTAAAGATCAGGTAAACATTCAAGCTGCCATTGTTACCTTAAGGGCAATAATGGCAACAGCCCAAAAGCAGAAAAAACAGGCAAGTGAATACTTGCAACAGCTAAGTTCATTGCTAAAAACAGATTTAAATGCCAGTTTAATCATTCATCTTGAGACTGGCGCTACAAATTCTGAAGCGATAAATTGTAATGCAAAAAAGCTGCATCAATTGGCAAAACTAAAGTGGCGTCCAGCCAAAAAACAGAAAAAAGAGGTCCTTTTCTCATTTATTGAGATGAGTGAGGCTTGTTTGAATGACTACGATGAAAAAGTAGTCCATGAGGCATTTACTGCATTAAAGCCTGCTCTCAAGTTTATTGATACAGCAGATTTTTCATTGCAAGATTATGAAAGTGTTTTGGCATTCTGGCATCGTACCAAACAGACTGATTTAAGCGAGGTATATGTTGAAAAGGCAATTAAAGAACACGGTAATCTGCCACTACTTATCTATTATCGTTATATTGATAAGCCTTTTTTACCTTTTGCCAGTTTTTCTGAAGTTGAAGATGCCCTTCATCGAGCCAAAGAAGCAGGCGATTCAAGAACAGTGACGCGCCTCATTAGTGTATTGGAAAAAAGTGGACCTCCCATGCCTTTAGGCGGTTTCAACGACAAACATTTTCCTGATTTTGACCTTGATGACGATTTTAATGACCTTGATGATGATTTACCGCTCAAAGACCTTGATGAAGATGCCCTTAAAATACTACTACCTGAGCTGATTAATTTGGCGGCCAGCGACAAGGAGATTATATCATTGTTACAAAATGTTGTGCGTCTGCCTCACGCAAAAATCATGGAATATAAGGATATTATTGGCGAAAAAGGTTTGCGAGAAATGCTAATTGCCTTTATTACGAAACAGACCGAACCCGAAGATTTTATAGCAGAGTACGAAAGCACTAAAGAAGAAACTGAAAAAGAAGATAAAAAACCCAAGAAAAAATCATTTTTTTCACAATTAAATCTGTTATTTGGGGGTGATGACGAATGAAAAACCCTTACCTTATTCTTGGTCTCTGGGAACAGAGAAAAAATATCACTGACAAACTGGTCCAGGAGAGTTATCTTGATTTGGTTAGAAAATATCCGCCCGATAGAAACCCGCAACGGTTCCAGCAAATTAAAGAAGCCTATGAACAATTAAAAACCAGTAAAAATCGCTTACAATATTTTTTATTCAGTACTACACTTGCCGATCGCGATGATTTAATTGCTGCCCTGCTTCCTGATAAAGAATATAAACGTCCGGATTTGCAGCTTATAAAACGTGTTTTGAAAAAATAAACTAAAGGTCAAAAATGTTACCTGAAGAATATCCGAGCAATAGTAGACTACAGAGCTTTTCAAGCAACATGGATACAAATGATGCAAATACAGATAAGCATAATATAGATGCGTTGAACAAGCTGCGTGATCAATTTAATGATTTTTTACAACAAAATGGTGAGACTGTTCTGGCAACGCTTGAGCAACAAGATGCGTCACAGACTCAAGTCACCTTATACAACCTCTTCAGCGAACTGGCAGCATTAAAAACTGAAGTTAAGCGAGAATCAAAACAGGTAAAAGATGCGGTAGGGCAATTTAGTGGCTTACTGGATACTTTAACAAAAAATAACCAGCAACTATCAATAGAACTGGAAAGGCAAAAACAGCAAGATGAAAAAACAGCTTTTGCGTACCGTCTTCCACTGCTTGAAGATATGCTTGATTTGAGTGACAGTCTTCAGCATACACTGGAAAACGCCAAAAAATACAAACCATCCTGGTGGGAAAGGCGCTCAAAACGTGCCCAATTTTTTCGTCAGGATATGATTGACGGTCTGGAAATTACCCAAAGGCGAATTAATAAAGCATTGCGACAGCATGACGTGAATGCAATAAACTGTATTGGAAAAAAATTCGATCCTCACACAATGAAAGCAGTCAAACTTGTAAATAGTAAAAAACATGAGAACGGCATTGTACTCGCAGAAATACGCAAAGGTTATACTCGCCACGGAGAAGTGATTCGCCTGGCAGAAGCAGTTGTAAATAAAACCTGAAGCAGTGAGATTAATGCAACTTCAGTTAAAATATAATTTTTTAGAAAAGGATTGATTTAATGAAAGACACAATTATCGGGATAGACCTTGGAACAACAAATTCAGAGGTTGCCATACTAAAAGAAGGAAAGGTCAATGTCTTAAATATCACAGGAGAATCCAAACAATTGCCTTCCTATGTAGGCATGGATGAAGATGGTGAATTATTGATTGGTGAAGCTGCTAAAAACCAGTTTTTACTTTATCCCGAACGCACCATCAAATCTGTTAAGCGTCATATGGGGGAAGATATTCAGCTAACACTGGCAGATAAATCTTTTTCTCCCCAGGAAATTTCAGCAATGATTTTACGTCATTTAAAGCAAATTGCTGAAAAGGAACTTGGCAAGCCTGTCTCTCGTGCTGTAATCACCGTTCCTGCGTATTTCTCTGATGCGCAACGGCAAGCGACCAGAGATGCGGGGGAAATTGCCGGTTTAAGCGTTGAACGCATCTTGAATGAGCCTACTGCAGCGGCTCTTGCCTATGAAGTAAACAGCCCTGAAGCACGCACAATACTGGTATATGATCTGGGTGGCGGTACTTTTGATGTCTCAGTCGTAAAAATTGAAAATAACGTCGTTGAAGTTCTTTCCAGTCATGGTGATAATCATTTGGGTGGTGATGATTTTGACCAGAAAATTATTGAGCACATTCTGGCGCATCTAAAAGATGAACATGAGGTAGACATAACAGAAGAACCCAGGGCAATGTCCCGTATAATCCGCGCAGCAGAAAACGCCAAAATTGCCTTGTCATCACAGCCCTATTTCACCATTGAAGAAGAGCATCTGACAGAAAGCAAGGGGCGCCCGGTGCATCTTTCGCTGGAGTTATCGCGTGAAGACTATGAAGAGATGATCAAACCCTTTATTGATCAGACTGAAGAAGCAATTCATACCGCACTGGATGGAGCCAAATTACGGGTTGTTGATATTGATGAAATCCTGCTCGTTGGCGGTTCAACCAAGACGCCTTTAGTACGGGACCGGCTTGAAAAAAATCTGGCTCGCCCAATACGACTTGATGTTGACCCGGATTTATGCGTTGCCATAGGTGCTGCTACCCAGGCGGGAATCATAGGTGGTGAAGATGTATCAGCAACACTGGTTGATGTCACACCTTATACCTTTGGTACAAGTGCATTAGGTGAAATGCACGGGCATGAATATCCTTATGTCTATGTACCAATTATCAAGAAAAACACACCAATTCCTGTAACACGCAGTGAATCCTTCTTCACAATATTTGATGGTCAAAAGAAAATAGAAGTCAATGTCTATCAGGGTGAAGACCCTGATGCATTAAATAATGAAGCCTTGGGAAAATTTCTGATTGAAGATTTGAAAAACGTGCGTGCAGGTGATGCCATTATCACAACCTTTTCACTCGATATAAATGGCATTTTGCATGTAACCAGTACTGAAAAGAAAACAGGAAAACAAAAAAGCATCACAATTGACAATGTCATTAGTCGCTTTCAGGATAAGGAATTAGAAAAAGCAAAACAGCAAGTAGCTGCTTTGTTTGATGATGAAGAATCTCTGAAAAACAAAGACGAGCAGAAAAATGAACTTCTGGAAAAAGCGAAAAAGCTCCAGGCAGATTTGGACGGTGATGACAAGGAAGATATTACTGACCTGATCACTGATCTTGAAGAAGCCATCAAAGCCAATGATAAAGATGCCATTGCTACTGTCTCAGAAGAATTAACCGACCTGATTTATTATCTGGAGACTTAATGAAACGCTGTCCAAACTGTAGAGCCAGATACAAAGGTGGTGAAAGCTGCCATCGTTGTGGAATGGACTTTAAATGGTTGCTGGATATTGAAAAAAGCGCCTTGTCATTACGCCCTGCAATTGCCAGGGCGTTATATGAAAATGATTATAAACAGGCAAAAAAACTGCTTGGGCAACATCAACAACTCATTAAAGACCCTGTGATGGATAGTCTTGCTCTTTTTCTTGAGACAGTAGAGTAGAATAACTTAAGGAGCAGCACGCGCACAATAAAACCCGCTAACTAAAGTTATCCTGCGTCTCTGAGTCCTTTATACTTTCAGCACTCTTCCATTCCAGGAGAAAACGAATTATGAGCGTCAATAATACTAATGATAAAAATGACAATGACAATAATAAAAATAATAACAGTGAATCCATGTATACAAATCACCCCGAACCCTTTACACAATCGAAGGGAACGGGTTGGTTATCCCAGTTTTTGCTGATTTTCTGGTATTTTCTGCTAATTGCAGGTGGTTTTTTTCTGCTGGCCTTTGTTGCCATATTTGTTGCCTGCATGGTTTAAGGGATGGCATCCCCAAGCTTCGCAGATTCAGTTTCTATTTTCAGAAGCAGCGCTTATAATGTGAAAATATGAATATTTACCTCGTAGGTGGTGCTGTCAGAGACAAACTGTTAGGGCTTGCGGTCAAGGATCGTGACTGGGTGGTCACTGGCGCGACCCCTGATGACATGCTCAAGCAAGGCTTCACACCCGTTGGCAAGGATTTTCCTGTGTTTCTTCATCCGCAAACGCATGAGGAATATGCGCTCGCGCGTACTGAGCGCAAAACCGCAGCCGGTTATCATGGCTTTACGTTTCATGCCGATAGCAAGATCACTCTGGAGGAAGACCTCAAGCGCCGTGATCTAACTATTAACGCAATGGCAGAAGATGCCGATGGCAATCTGCTGGATTACGTTAACGGTCAGGCTGACCTCGAAAAACGTATTTTGCGCCATGTCTCCCCCGCGTTTGCCGAAGATCCGGTGCGCATTTTACGCATTGCCCGTTTTGCTGCGCGTTTTGCACCCTCAGGTTTTACGATTGCCGCTGAAACCATGCAGTTAATGCGTCAGATGGTAAAACAGGGTGAAGTCAATGCACTGGTTCCGGAACGTGTCTGGCAGGAAATGTCTCGTGCCCTTGCAGAGCCTGCGCCTGAGGTGTTTATTGAGACCTTGCGCGAATGTGGCGCACTGAAAATCCTTTTCCCTGAAATTGAGCGCCTCTTTGGTGTACCGCAGCCGCTTGAACATCATCCCGAGATTGATAGCGGTGTGCATACGCTCATGGTTTTGCAACAGGCTTGCTTATTGAGTGATGAAGCAGTGGTACGCTTTGCAGCACTCACGCATGATTTGGGCAAAGGCACAACCAGAAAGGAAATCCTGCCACATCACTATGGACACGAAGAAAGAGGCTATTATCTGGTTAAGGATCTGTGCAAGCGTTATAAAATTCCCAACCAGTACCGTCACTTAGCCGAGATCACGGCGCGTTATCATACGCATGTGCATCGTGCTTTTGAAGTAAAGGCAAAAACACTCTTAAAGCTGTTTCAGCGCACCGATGCATTCCGCAAGCCACAGCGTTTTCAGCAGTTTTTGCTGGCTTGTACGGCGGATAGTCGCGGTCGCACAGGTTATGAAAACTATGACTATAAACAGGCGCCTTTTGTGGCAGATTTGAGAAACAAAGTTGCAGCCGTTGATGTCCAAAAAATTATCAAAGATGGCTTTGAAAATGAACAGATTTCAGCAGAATTGCACAGGCGCCGAATCAGTGAAATTAAAAGGGAAATCAATCGTGTGAAAGAGTCTGTCTAAAAACAGATATTTCATTTCTGATTCTATTGAAACTGGAAAAATCAGCCATACCTTACAAGGTAACTACAAATTAACGGGGTATATCATGACAATTCTAAAAGCAGGTTTTAACATTGGTGACATTATTATCCATCGTGAACAGAATTTTCGTGGGGTAATTGTTGACGTTGATGCTGAATATCAGGGGTCAGATGACTGGTATGACCTGTTTACAACTAATCAACCCGCTAAAAATCTGCCCTGGTATCATGTGCTGGTGGATGAAGAAGGCTCTATGGCGTATGTCTCGGAGCAAAATATCTATAATGACTCGTCTAATATGGAAGTAGAGCATCCAATGCTTGACGATATTTTCAAGGACTATGATCAGGGTCACTACCTGCCCAGACAGACTGTGAACTAACGATGCCTGACTGGCTGGCTCACTCACAGTATGTAGTGGCATTTATTACCGGATTGCTGGGAGGGGTTCACTGTTTTGGCATGTGTGGCGGCATTGTTGGCGCCTTAACACTTAATACAGGGGGCAATTCAGGCAACCGTAGTATTCACGACAATGACCCTGACAGACTGATTTCTCAATTAATTATTACTTTGGGTTATAATATCGGGCGTATTGCCGGATACGTCGTCGCAGGGGCTTTAGTTGGTTTTCTAGGGGCAACTCTTGTTGATCTTGGTGGTATTCAGGCAGCCAGGCAAGTTCTTGCGATTATCGCCTCTCTCTTTATGATTGCACTCGGCTTCTATCTCGCCGGAATCTGGCAAGGCATCAGCAAACTCGAATCTATAGGCACTCATTTGTGGAAACACATACAGCCTTTCAGCAAACAATTCATGCCCGTTCGCAGCCTTAAACAAGCCATTCCGCTGGGATTTTTATGGGGCTGGTTGCCCTGCGGACTGGTGTATACCGCACTGATCTGGACATTAAGTGCTGGTGGCGCTGTTGAAGGAGCGTTGCTGATGCTTGCCTTTGGACTTGGTACATTGCCTAATCTTCTGGCGATGGGGATTGTCGCAAGCCTTCTGGAGAAATGGGTGAGAAACCCTGGAATACGCCTGATTGCCGGATTGCTGGTCGTTGCCATGGGAATAATCACGCTTTTTCGTGCGTTTATTTTTTGACTGTTTGCTGTGGATTCAGCTTAATTATAACCAATAGCCCACCTAATTTAGACGACTGCTTAAACGCTAATGTACCGTTATATAGCTTAATAATATCTTTGCAAATCGCTAAACCCAGTCCGTATCCTTCTGTATTTTCATCAAGACGAGTGCCTCGCTGGGCGAGCTTTTTTAGCTCACTTTCATTATGACTTGAACCATCATCTTCAATATAAATAACCGTACCTTGCGTTTTATCATCAATCATAATTTTGCAAAGTACCTGGCTTTTTGCCCATTTGCAGGCGTTATCCAATAGGTTACCAAATAGCTCAAGCATATCTTCACGATCACCAAAGGCGTTAATCTCCCTGGCTATATCGATTGTTATTTGCAAGTGATTTCGCTTATGCGCCTGCTTCAATACATCTGCCAAAACGGGCAACTCTTCGTGCGGATTAAAGCGTTGTGAGGTATTTCCCAAGCCTGCCATATTGGCGCGTTTAAGTTCGCGCTTCATAAGCTCCTGAATGCGCTTAGCCTGTAATTTTACCTGCTTGGTTTTTGGTTTGGTTGCTAATGAATCATCATCAAGTGCTTGCATTAAAATGCTTAACGGTGTTTTTAAGGCATGGGCGAGATTACCTAATGAATTTCGGGAGCGTTCTAAACGCTGCTGCATAAGACTGAGTGTATGGTTAAACTCTTTAACGAGGGGATAAATTTCACTCGGTACTTGTTCAGATAACGATTGCCGTGAGCCTTCGGCGACTTCTTTTATTTCTTGGCGAGAATTATTTAGATGTTTAAATAACCGACGCACAAAGTAGCGTTGCAGTGTGAAGAGTAACAGAAAGCCAGTAACCCCAAGCCCGACATAAACAAGCATGGATTTTTTACGTTGTTTAACAAGCTGGTTCACATTTTCAGCTACAGAAACAATAATATTGTAGCCATTCTTTTGGAATTTCTGTGTCCAGATAATTAAATACTGATCTTTTAAAACAGGAAAATCGTATAAAAATACTGACCGTTTTCGCTTATCAAAGGGTAAACTGTCACCTCGTAATGAGGGTGAATTTATAATCTCTTCCTGATTATTCAAATGCAGTTTTATGGAATAATAATATCCAGAATCAGGCGTATTATAGACAGGGTCTAAACGCCTCCAGCGGATTTTCACCCTTTTCTTGATTGATCCATCAACGGGCGGCATGAAGACTAAACTATTAAAAATGCGTTCTGCATCCTGCTCAAGATGCGAGTTAACAACATCGCCGAGTATTTTATGTGTTGAAATTTTGGTAATTAATAATTGCCCAACAAGAATGGCAAACAAGAGTAATCCTAATCCCAGTTGTAACTGTTTTTCCAGAGATTTCATTTAATGAGTCTCATTAGTGCTGAGCGCCAGAGAATGCTTAGACATCTGTAAAAAGATAACCTTGTCCACGCTTGGTAACAATCTTTTCCTTGCCGATTATTTTACGCAAATGACGCACATAAACTTCGATCAAATTACTGTCTTTATCAAAGTTTTGATCATAAACATGCTCGATTAATCGGGATTTACTCAAAATTTTATTGGGATTTAACATGAAATACCTTAATAACCGAAACTCAGTCCCTGTAAGTTCTATTGCATCTTGATCGGCATTCATATCATCACCTTTACTGATAATAGTCACCCGCTGTGTCTCTTCATCCAAACTTAGGCTTTTACTGGTGATTGTATCTCCAAGATTTTTATGGTGACGTCTTAATAATGCCCGAATACGAAGCTGTAACTCTTCATAATGAAAGGGTTTTCCCAAATAATCATCAGCACCCGCTTTAAAACCATCCACGCGCTCATGCCAGGCATCCCTTGCGGTTAATATAATCACAGGAATAGCATTGTTTTTATTGCGCCAGTTTTTTAGCACCTCCAAACCTGATCGTTGTGGCAAACCCAAATCCAAAATTACCAAATCATAAAGGATTTCATCGCCCATAAATTCAGCATCAATACCATTATCAGTAACATCAACGGCAAAGCCTTCTTTTTGAAGCTTTTGAAACAGGTTCTGACTTAATTCAGGGTCATCTTCTACTAATAGTAAGCGCATAGTTATAATCATTTAGTGTAAAACAGCAAGTTCCCGAGCATAATAAATCTACAGGAATTTTGTTCCTTTTATTTAAAGTAGCCTCTCTTCTAACTGATCTTCCTTCTTAGCCAGTTTCACAAATCCAATATCCTCCATAATCCCATACATTGCGGGTAATACGAGCATGATTAGCAGAGTAGATGTGAGCATTCCAAAGACAATGCTGGTAACCAGTGGTATCAGTATGAGTGCTTGGGTGCTGGTTTCAAATAGTAAGGGGGTCATGCCTGCTACGGTGGTTGCTGAGGTGAGGAAGATGGCACGAAAACGATCTCGCACGGCTTGACTGGCAGCATCGTGAAAGCTTTGTCCCTCTTCGACATGGTGCTTTACAAAAACCACCAGCAAGATGGAGTCATTAACCACGATGCCCGCAAGTGAGACAAAGCCAATCATGCTGGGCAGGGTGAAATCTAGCCCCATTATCAGGTGTCCCCAAATTGCGCCAATTAGCGCCAGTGGAATATTGAGCATAACAATGGCGGGTTCGCGGTAGTTTTTGAAGATCAAACTCAAAAGCAGGAATACCCCAAGCGCACCCAGTCCAAAGCCTGTGAGTATTGATACTTTGGTTTCTGTGCCACTTTCTACTTCACCTTTTAGTGCAAAGGTGACATTGGGATAGCGTTGTTGCAGTTCATCAAGAAAGTTTTTCTCGGTTGATGCAATGATTTCTGAGGTATTTGCGACTTCTGCATCAACATCACCAAAAATGGTTATGGTGCGTTTATGGTTGTAATGCGCAATCCGGGCAAAGTCGCGTTTTTCTGTAACGCTGGCTACGCTGCTAAGCGGAATGGGTTCGCCTTTGCGTGAGAAAACCGTGAGGTTTTCAAAGTCATCCACTTCTTCAGAGGGTTTGCTATCCAGTTTGGCAATGATTTCATAGGCTTCCCGACCTTTGTAAATATCGCTAATTTTAGTCCCTTGATAATCGGCACGAAGCTGTGCAGAGATACTCCGTGAATCAACGCCTGCGGCAAGTGCGCCATGTTTTAGCTTAACGATAAACTGTGGCTTGCCAGGGCGCAGGTCATCGAGCAGATTTGAAACGCCAGCATAACCACGTAGCCAGTTTTGCAGCTCTAACGATGCTTTTGAGAGTTTTTCAAGGTCAGGCCCACTCAGGCGAATTTCTATAGCGCGCCCTGCAGGGCCAACCTTTGGCTCTCGAAACTGTACGCTAATCACATCGGGTAAATCACCACTGTATTTACGCCAAAGGCTGGTAAACTCGGCGATTTTTGTATGCCGAATTTCGGTGTTGAGCAGGTCAATGCTAACGGTCGCCAGATGCGTGCCATTTTCAGGTACGTCTTTATGTTCACCATAGGTAAGCTGAACATTTTTAACCAGTGGTTCAGGTTCGTTTTTATTTAGCTCTTCCACGGTTTTATCCAGAGCGTTCAGAATTGTGCCCATGACTTTTTCGGTCTTTGCCAGTGGCGTACCCTGTGGTAGTAGGATACGGGCATCCACGGTATTGCCTTCAAGATCAGGAAAGGCTTTAAATTTAACCTTGCCCGTCACAATCAAACCAACCGATAACACCAGCATGGCAAGTGCGATTCCTACAGTGATATAGCGGTAGGCGATCGCAACATCAGCGAGCTTGCCAATGCCTTCCCGAATATAACTAAAGCCTTTTTCAAATAGCTGTCTTAGTTTTGGTGGCTGTTTTTCATGGGTATGCGCTAGTGAGTGCATTAGGTGATGTGGCAATACCAAAAAGGCTTCAATCAGGCTGATGGTCAAAACTGAGAGTAAAACCACGGGCAATACGCCTAAAATTTGCCCCATGTCGCCCTTCATCATCAGTAAACTGCCAAATAAAAAGGCAGAGGTCAGGAAGGATGCAAAGACCCCTGCAAAAACACGTTGAGTTCCATCAATGGTGGCTTGCTGTGGCGTTTTACCTTTTTTATATTCATGCGCGATGCTTTCTGAAATGACAATGGCATCATCCATGAGGATACCGATTGCCATCAATAGGGCAATCATGGAGATCATATTAATGGTGACACCGAATAACACCATCATGGCAAGACCGCCCAGGAATGAAATCGGCAAGCCTAAAACTACCCAAATGGTGTAGCGCCAGCTAAAGAATAAAAACAGTGTGAAACCTGCCAGTAATAAACCCTGCCAGCCATTTTTTAGCAATAATTTTAGACGGTCACTCACCTGCGTGGCTTTATCTTGAGTAATGGTCAAGCGTGTGCTTGCGGGTAGTATCTGGTTTTCAGTTTCAACAAACTTTTTGATTGCATCGAAGACTTTTAAGGTGTCATCGGTGGTATTTTTACTAACTTTAAGAATCCCTGCGGGTTTGCCATTAAGCTCGATGCGGTCTTCACGTTTTTCAAACTTGTCTTCAATACGGGCAATCTCACCGAGCTTGATTTCACCGCCATTGGGTGAATTGATAATCACCAAATCGGCTAATTCTTTGGTTGTTTTACGCACATTATCAAAGCGTATCTGATAAGAGTTTTCACTGCCTTCAAGCGTTCCTGCGGGCAGTTCAACAGCCTGTGTCGCAATCAAATTAGCAATATCCTGTACGCTTAATTGATATTTAAGCAGGGTTTCTGGCTTTATCAGGACTTGAAGCTGGTGGGTTGAGAAGCCATCTACCGTAACAATGGGGATTTTAGGCGTTGCCAGTAGCTTATTTCGATAGTCTTCGGTGAGTGCTTTTAGCTCGGACGTTGTTAAGCCTTCTGATGTC
>JALVDQ010000097.1 GCA_027008885.1 Thiotrichaceae bacterium
ACCACCCTCGGCAGGGT
The DNA here is from genome assembly GCA_027008885.1 of Thiotrichaceae bacterium. Lineage (GTDB taxonomy): Bacteria > Pseudomonadota > Gammaproteobacteria > Thiotrichales > Thiotrichaceae > Cocleimonas. The sequence continues at coordinate 18 of JALVDQ010000097.1, forward strand.
CGCGCTGCGCTTGTGCTGTTTGTCATCCTGCCAGTGGATCAGGTCTTGTTGCTCATCGTCAAAATAGGCATTGGCATCTTCGCTGGCTATGGCGAGCCAGGTCATGAGTTCTGCCAGTCCCTGCTCCAGTGGATGCTTTTGCAGCAGCTCGGGGAGGCTGATTTGCGGGCGTTGTTGCAGGTTGCGGCGGAGCACGGATTGTAGCCGTTGTTTGTCAACGTATTGCTGTTCATAGAGTGCTTCGGGGGTGTAATCTGCGTCGTTGCCGAGTTCAATATGGTCGTCGATTTCGGGTTTGAAAGGGGGATGGAAGAGTGGTTTTTCCATGCTTAGCTGGATCTCGGCGTGGGGACTGTCGATGTGCATAAAGTCGCCTTTGGGCGGTTGTTCGCGGATGTCGAGTACGCGGTTTTCCAGTTGTTGCAGGATTTCCATAATGCGCCGGTTTTCCAGCCATGCCTGGTCATCAAGATAGCGGCGTAGCTGTTCGGAGAGCCTGGCAACAGTGCGCTGGGTTTGTTCACCCGCTTCCAGCCAGTCGTAGTGAACGCGCTTGAGGCGACGATCCGGCTTGAGTTGTTCGATGGGCGGGATTTGCAGTACCTTGTCCAGCAGTTCGCTGAGTTCTTCCTGGCGGCTGGGCGACATGAGAAAATCCCAGAAGGCTTGGAAGCTGCGTCCCTGGTCGGAGTCGGCAATGGCATCGCGGTCTCCGAAAAACTGTTGCAGCAACTCGCCCTTGCTGCCTTCCCAGCGGGCAATGCGTTCGCGCACGCTATGATCCAGTTCACGGAAGTTTTGTTCGACTTCACGAAAATCGCTGAGCAGTTCTCGTGCAGTATTGCTAAATTGCTGAAAACGGTCGCGCAATGCAGTTGCATCCAGCAGTTCCATATCACCTGCTTGTATCTGCGCGATTTCGCGGTCAATATCTGCCTTGCGCTGCTCCAGCTCTGCAATGCGTACTTGCGGATCGGTTTCTGCGCCAGAGAGCATTTGCTTTAGCAGTTCAAAGAGCGTCAGCAAACGTGATTCGGTGCCGACAAAGCTGCGTCCACCAAGGCTTTCCAGCCAGCTAATGGCTTTTTCTGATGCTGGAGTAAGGTCATAATGAATTTCGTCACTATCAGCAGGGTAAAACTTGCGCAGCCAGCCCTTGTCGTCCTGCGCCCAGTCATTCAGATAGCTTTTCGCTGTTTTTGGGAGCGCCTCTTCGCCCAGTGATTCACGCAGTTGAAACAGCAGGTCTTCGAGCTTTGATGCAAGCCCGGATTCGCTCATCACACGGATATTCGGCTGAATAAAGGCAAAGGACAGAAAGCTGGCGATTAGCGGTGCATGTTGTGCCTGCAACAATCGCCAGGCGGGATGTTGCTTGCGTAGCTGTTCGAGGTTGAAATAGTCTAGTGGCATGCTGTCCCTAAATATCCTAAGAGCCTGCCTCGAAGTTTAACACGAAGCTTTAGGGACAGCACAATAATCAGGGTAAATCACCCCGTTTGAAAAAGACATAGCCCAGCCACGCGCACAGTGTACCCAGCAGCAATGGGTAAATAATCGAATAAACCAGATAGCCCGTATGCCCAAAGGTATCAAGAATGACCCAGGCGGAAGGACCGAGTAGTACCAGTTGTGGATCAAACAGCATCATTGCGCCAGTGCGGAATACTTGTAGCGGGTTGAGTAGTGCTATTAAAACAACTGAGTCTGCAGTTGCGCCATTTTGAATCATAATGCCGAGCAGGATTAAATCCAGAAATAACAACAGCACGAGCCAGATGATAAACGCAGCACCTTGCGCCACATCAGCTGAACGTGCCAGTGATGAGATCAACATGCCAATCCCCAGAAAACACCAGGCTAAAACCAATAGCATCAAGGTGTAAAAAAGCACTTGCCCCCAGGGGATTTCAGCACCTTTGGCGGCTGCCCAGACAACAGCCAGGATCATGGCGAGGACGACGGGTAAAAAAACCACCACAAAACGCCCGATGATCTTGCCCCAATACCACGATGCCAGTCCTACGGGAAGAGACAGCAAATATTCAAAAATTCCGGCTTCACGATCACCCGCGACGGAGCGCACCGTAGTCAATAAAACAAAGACGGGCAAAATAGCCATTGTGATTTGCAGATAGGTAACAAGCGTGCGCGACAAGCCGGTAAAGCCCATCACGCGAGATTCTGTTAAGCCTGTAATAAACAGTGCGACTACGATGCCGCCAAAAATCAGGGTGTAGATCAAAAACCAGCGGGAGCGCAGTGATTCATTGATATCCGCCATTGCGGTTAACATTAAATGCTTCATTTTTTATCTTTTTCCTCGGCTTTTTTCTCTACATTTTTTTCTGGCGATAGTTGTTGTGCTGTTCCAGGCTTCACTTCCTGAATATCTTTTGGCAAGCCGGTATGCGGATTAAAGCGTTGCTCTACCTCGTAAATATGTTTTCTTGCCTGTTCAAAATCAAGTGCGCCTTCTACCTTTTCAGTCTGCGCACCCATACCGTAATCCATTGGTGTGTTTTTCATTTTGACATACCAGGCAGTTTTGGCATTAATCCATTTGCCATTACGATAGTCATTTACCCAAATTTCAGTGCGCGGGTCATCTTTCCAGCTTTGTTTGTCTAGCCAGATGACTGCGCAACCGACATCATCGAACTTGTAGACCCTGGCTTTTTTACCCTTGCGTCCACCACGAACCTGGGCTGAATAATTACGATTGCTCACTGCCATTGCACAGCGCGCGCAGATTTCCCTGTCCCAGCGGACTTTTTCCGGTCCGCTTGTTTTTTCTTTACCACAGCCGCCAAGCGTTACAGCAAGCACGAATAAAACAACAGGAACGGCAACAATGAAACGCATCAATTTCATTTTTTCTCTTCCATTTTTATGCCTTTGAGAAGCCCTGCGTAACGTGACAATACACCTAAAAAGCGCAAGCGATCAGGACCGGCAACCGTGCCTGTCCAGGTAATACCGTTATCATTAGAAGTGAATCCCCATTCGCCTACGGTATCCGCAAAGGCGTTTTCAGCACGAGTCAGTTTGACTTCACAGCTGAGAATGCTGTCCATATCAACATCATCGGCAACCCGGTCATTTAACACGATTTTACCCTGATCCAGCTCGACAACACGATTCACCAGTGAGGCAACTTCATCAAGCCGGTGGCTGGAGATTATCATGGCAGTGTCATCTTTCTTTTTTGCCAGCAGGTTAAAAAAGTTATGGCGTGCCTCAGGATCAAGGTTGGCGGCGGGTTCATCCATAATCAAAAACTCGCTATCGCGACCCAACGCAATGCTGATAAGCATTTTTTGTTTTTGACCACCCGAGAGTTTTACAAAGGGTTGCTTTTTAAATTTGAGTGCATCCAGCCCGAGTGAATCGGACACAGCATACATTTTTTCAGGGTCACTATCGCAAACACCCGCAGCAAACTTGATCAGTTGAGCCACTGGCATTTTTAACGGAGGTGGAATTTGTGGCACAAAGCCAATTTTTTTCAAGACTTCCTGACGGTTTTGGCGTGGCTTTAGATCATCCATTAAAATATCACCGTCATGGATGTATTCTCCCAAGAGACAGCGAATCAGCGTAGTTTTACCCGCGCCATTTGAACCAACCAGTGCAATGCGATCACCACGGTCAATATCAAGATTGATACCATCAAGCACCTGATTACGGCGGAATGCTTTAGAGACATTATTTATTTTAATCATGACTACCCATCCCCCCTGTTTTTAATACTTTTTTCACTTTTTTACCCTGAACCTGGTTATTTGGTTATTTATTTGTACTAATACCCATCCCCCCCTGTTTTTATACATTTTTAGTAACTACCTTTAAAAACATATCAAAAACAGGAGGGGTGGATGTTAAAAAATTAGTAGTGGCAAACCTGTGTTTTGTAGGTCGGATTAGCCTGAGCGTAATCCGACATAATCGTGGCACTATATTACGAACTACGCATCCACTACCCGCCCACAAATACCCATCCCCCCTGTTTTTATACATTTTTTAGTAACTACTTTTAAAAAGTATCAAAAACAGGGGGGATGGGTATTGGTACACACCTTAAAGTTTGTCACCAATGCCTTTAAATTTAAAGGTCAGTGATTCAGTTGGACAGACTTCAACACAGCGCCCGCAGCGTGTACAGTCTGCTCCGATATCGACATTCAGGTCTTTCGCCTTGCCTTTGATAACGGTATCCAGAACATGCGGAACCAGACAAACTTTGCGGCATTCACCTT
>JALVDQ010000098.1 GCA_027008885.1 Thiotrichaceae bacterium
TGCCACTCAGGGATGTGAGTGACACTATCACCCCTGACTTGCTCGAACAAATTATTACGATACTGGATAATGATTTGCGCTTGAAATTTGGTATAGAATCACCACATATTCTGATCTGCGGGCTAAACCCACATGCGGGTGAGGGCGGTCATCTGGGGCATGAAGAAATTGATATAATTGAGCCTGTAATTAAGCGCTTGCAAAAGGCAGGATTAAATCTTAGCGGAGCATTACCAGCAGATACACTTTTTACACCAAAGTATCTTGATACAGCCGATGCGGTGTTGGCGATGTACCATGATCAGGGTTTGCCGGTTCTCAAACACGTTGGCTTTGGTCATGCAATCAATGTGACTCTGGGTCTGCCGATTATTCGTACATCTGTTGATCATGGTACGGCACTCGATTTGGCAGGTACGGGTAAAGCAAAAACCGGCAGTTTGGTGGCTGCCATAAAAACAGCAATAACCATGGTAAATAAAAAAAATGATTAAAAAATTACACGCTGCAATGCAGGGTAAACTTTTCTGGATTAGCCTGATCTTGCTCGGTTTGGCACTGGAAGGCGTTGCTGTCTATTATCAGTATGTCTTAAATGAACCGCCATGCATATTATGTATTCATTTTAGATTGCTGCTTGTCTTGCTGATTCTGTTTTCACTGTTTGGCTTGTTCTTTAGAAAAAACAGGGCAGGGCGGCTGATTGTCTCCGGCGCATTATTTCTTACCTTTGCGGGCATGTGTGAACGTGCCTATCAACTTCTGGGAACAGAAAAGGGCTTTGTTAAAGGCGAATGTGCTGCAACTCTAAATTTCCCTGAGTGGATAGCCGTTGACAAATGGATGCCATCCTTTTTTGAACCCTGGACATCCTGTGGCTATACCCCCAAGTTATTTTTCAATATAACCATGGCAGAAGCACTCAGTGTCTTTTCGTTTGTCATGCTTTTACTGGCAATTATGATGCTGATTGCGGGCTTGCGGCGTTCTGAACAGGAATATTGATTTCCCCTTGTTTTTCTGTGACTCTTTGAAAAAAGATTTATAGTCCCCATACTACACGACCTGTAACAAATAAAAGCGAGAGATATATCATGGATGTAATGGATAGAATTGACGATGCAGTAAAAAGCAACCCGGTTGTTATTTTTATGAAAGGAACACCACAACTGCCCCAGTGTGGGTTTTCAAGTCGCGCCGCACAGGCACTCATGGGGTGTGGCGAAGAATTTGCCTATGTCAACGTCCTCACCGATCCGGAAATTTTTGAAAATTTGCCACGTTACGCAAACTGGCCGACATTCCCGCAAATATACATAAATGGCGAATTAATTGGCGGTTGTGACATCACACTAGAGATGTTTGAAAAAGGCGAACTTCAAAAAATGGTTAAAGAAGCAAAAGCAGCAGATAAAGCAGATGAAAGCAAGGAAGATGCTGAATCATAGGATTTGAGAAACAGACGTAACACAGGAATATTTTCAGTGTCTACAAAGCCGTAAATCATATTTGATTTACGGCTTTTTGCGTTTCGGGAATAATTAAATCATCGGGTCATAAACAATCGGGGTCAGAGTAAAATTAATTGTGATTTATTTTGCTCTGACCCCGATTATTTATTCAGACTACACCAAACCTACCCTACGATCGTATACACATTATCTCCAATTTACTTTTTTCAGCCGTGCAGAGCCATGTAGCATAGCTATGCTCTTTTAAATCATGTATTATTGCGCGCTTAAATTTAACCTGAATCTGTGTGATTACTATCTACGGCTATTACGGCATGGTTACAGTGGTTTAAAATACCTGCTTGAGCTGGGTGGTATTGAAATCACGGATTTAAGATTTAATAAATTAAAAAAAGAGACATTATGCTTCAAGAAATTCATGACAAGGCTAAAGGCTGGATTGCTTATGTAATCGTAGGTTTTATTGCGATACCTTTTACATTATTTGGAATTAGTTCCTATTTGGGGGGGAGTAACTCACTGGTTGCTGCTACTGTGAATGGTGAGGATATTCCTGTTCAGCAGGTGCAAAATGATGTACTGCAACAGCGTCAGAGATTAACACAGATGTTTGGCGGGAAGTTGCCACCGGGATTTAGCGATGAAACCATAAAGAAGCAGGCTTTAGAGCAGATTGTAACAACTACCTTGTTACGTCAGCTTGCCAAAGAAAATGGTTTCAGGGCGAGTAATCAGGAAGTATTCAAGGTTATTGCCGAGATACCTGCCTTCCAGAAAGATGGAAAATTTGATAATGCGACCTATGAGTTGTTGTTGGCTTCACAACGAAGAACAAAGGCTGGGTTTCAGCGTGCAATAAGAGACGATATAACGAATCAGCAATTGCCTGAAGCGCTCAGGGAATCAGCATTTTTACCCATTGCCGAAGTCAAGCGCCTGGCGATGTTGCAAAACCAGACGCGTGATTTTGAAACCTATACGATAAAAAAAGATGCCTTCAAGTCAGAGGTGAAAGTCACGGATGAAGAAAAGAAAGCATATTACGACAAGAATCTTTCCCGTTTTATGACGCTGGATAAAGTCAAACTCAGTTATATTGAATTAAATCAGTCAGACCTGGCGAAGGATGTTGATGTTACAGAAGATGCGCTAAAAGCCTATTATGATGAGAATGCTGACCGTTATATTGTGCCCGGTCAGCGTAAAGTAGCACACATTCTGGTAAAACCTGATTATGAAAAAGATGGCCAGGAGGCAGAAAAGAAAGCCAAAGAAAAAGCAGATGCACTTTATAAACAAATAACAGATGGTACAAAAACCTTTGAAGAACTTGCTGCTTCAGATTCTGATGATAAATTCTCGGCAAAAAAGTCAGGTGAAATTGGCATGATTGCCAAAGGTGATATGGGTCCTTTATTTGAAAAAGCCGCTTTTTCCCTGGAAAAAGGAAAAATTTCGTCTCCGGTAAAAACCGAAGCGGGTATTGAAATTATCAAGGTACTTGATTTAACCGAGACCAAACAGAAAACATTTGATGAAGTCAAAGCACAGGTAGAAAAAGCTTATCGCAGTGAAAAAGCTGAAAAACTCTTTCTGGATCAGTCAGACAAACTGCAAACGCTTGCCTTTGAAAATGAAAGTAGTCTGGATGCAGCAGCAGATGCCATTGGCAAGAAAGTCCAAACTTCTGACTGGATAAGTAAAGGTGCTATTCCTGTCAAGAAGGGTCTGCTTTCTTCGCCTAAGATTCAAAAAGCGGCTTTTAGTGATGATGTGCTGAATGCAGGCAAAAACTCTGAGTTACTGGAAATCAGTCCTGATACAGTTGTTGTTGTGCGTTTGCAAGAGCACCAGCCGCCCAAACAGAAGCCATTTGCAGATGTTAGCGATGAAATTGAAAAAATTCTCAGCAATCAGAAAATGCGCAAGTTAGTGCTTGAAAAAGGTGAGCAGGTATTAAAAGCATTAAAAGATACTGGTTCCTGGACTGCTTTAAAAACAGTCGGGGCTTCTCAGGATCAGGTGAAAAAATATCAGGGATTAAAACGCACAGATACAAAAGTCGATCGTAGTATTCTGGAAAAGGTTTTTCAAATGCAGAAACCCGAAGCGGGCAAGGAAGTATTTGGCAATGTGGTGCTGCCTGTGGGTGATTATGTGCTGATTGGTTTGTCAGCAGTAAAAGAAGGTGAAGCAAAGTTTGACAAAGAGCTTCAGGATCGCTTCAGCAGAATACTGGCAGCACGCGAGCAGGATGCCATGATGAAAGCTTTGCGCGATAGTGCAGATGTAAAACTGTTTCCGGAGAATATACAGTAAAGGTTAGTGATTAGATCGAGTTAAATACCCATCCCCCCCTTTTTTTATACTTTTTTGGGAATGGCTTGAAGACTGGTGTTTTGCAGGTCGGGTTAGCCTGAGCGTAACCCCGACAAGATCATGGCACACCGTTCCGGGCTATGCCGGATACCCTGTCTGTTTATCAAATATGAAAATTTATTTAAAGGCACTCGGTTGTCGTCTCAATGAAGCAGAGCTGGAACAATGGTCGCATGACTTTACTACAGAAGGTCATCAAATCGTTGCTGATGGAATGGATGCCGATGTGGTGGTATTGAATACCTGTGCGGTTACCACCGAAGCTGGCAAAAAATCACGCAAGTTAATCAATCGGTTATACCGTGAAAATCCACAGTCAAAGCTTGTTGTCAGTGGCTGTTACGCAACCCTGGAAGCGCAGGATGTGGCACAACGACTGGGGGTTGACCTGGTAGTCGATAACCAGCAAAAAGATCTGCTTGCACGGCGTGTGATGGATGAATTTGCAGCCAATACAATGCCTTTAGTGGCAATGAATCCTGAAGAATCATCCCTTTTTTTGCGTGGAAAACAACGTGCTTTTATCAAGATACAGGATGGCTGCCGTTATCGCTGCACCTTTTGTATCGTCACCGTCGCCAGGGGAGAAGAACGTAGCCGCAGCATTCAGGATATTGTTGCCGAGGTCAACCGCTTGCAACAACAGGGCATACAGGAGATTGTGCTAACCGGAGTGCATGTCGGTGGTTATGGTAGCGATCTGGATACATCCCTGTATCAACTGGTCAGTACCTTATTGCAAGAAACAGATATGCCGCGCATTCGTTTTGCTTCGGTAGAACCCTGGGATTTGCCTGCTGATTTTTTTGCCTTGTTTGAAAATCCCCGGCTTATGCCTCATATGCACCTGCCACTGCAAAGCGGGGCTGATTCAGTATTAAGACGCATGTCGCGGCGCTGCAAAACAAACGATTTTGCGAATCTGGTAAAACAGGCGCGTGAGGCTATTCCTGACTTTAATGTGACTAGCGATATTATCGTGGGTTTTCCCGGAGAAACACAGGCAGAATGGCAGCAGACCCTGGAAACAGTGGAACGCATCGGTTTTGGTCATCTACATATTTTCTCCTATTCCCGGCGTGAAGGAACCAAGGCGGCACGGCTCCCGGGGCAGGTATCGGCTGAAATTAAAAAGCAGCGTAGCCTTGAAATACACAATCTTGCCGATAAATTAAAACAGGAAATGTTGCAATCCCAGTTGGGTAAATGCGTTAAGGTGCTGTGGGAAAGCCAGAAAATGGCGAGCGATAACCCTGCTCATGCTGGCAAGGTGATTTACACAGGTTACACACCTAATTTTTGTCGTGTTGAAACTATTGTCGATAATACGGTCTTACTGGAAAGCAAGATAATAAAAACAAAACTTTCGGAGGTCTCTCCAGACAGAGGCATATTAAAAGGTACAGTTGTATGAAAAATTTAATTTTCGCTTTAGTTGTTTTGATACTGCTGGGTTTAAGCGCCTGTTCGGGGTCAAATTCGCCAGAATCGGTCAGTTCTGATTTTTGGGAGGCTGTACAGGATAGAGATATGGAAAAAGCAAAGCAGCTCTCTACCTGGGATACGGTTGAATATCTGAAAATACTCAAGGCAAAAAACTTTCACCCAGAGCGTTATGAACTTGGTGACAAGATGCTGGGAGAAACGCGTGCGGAAATTGATACCACGCTGTATACCACCAGGCAGGGCAAATCTGGAGTCAAGGTTCCGGGTGTCACCGTTTTGTTAAAAACCGAACAGGGTTGGCGTGTTGATGTTAAAAAAACACTGGCTTCAGTCATAAAATACTCGGTCAATAATGTATTTGAGCAGATTAATGGACTGATGAAAGAAGGTATAAAAGAGATTGACAAAACACTTTCCGAATCCATGAATGAGCTTGGCAAGGTGCTGGAGGAAAGCACAGAGGAGCTAAAAAAGGAACTGGGACGACCAATTTTTCCACATAAGGATAAAAAACTGCCAGCACCCGAGACAAAAACCGAGCCAGAAGCTCAGCAGATATGATTATCCAGGAGCCTGTCTGAGAACTGGGGTTTGCAGTCAATTTCCGGTTCCTGGACAGGTTCCTGTTACGGCTGGAACTGATCCAGATCATTAGGAAAGAGTATTTTTCCCTGATACTTTTTCTGTATTAGCTGCAAGGTTTGTTTTTTCACAGAAAGACTGCGTTTCATCAAGTGGGTCAAGAGCAATAACTTCACATTTGCCTTGCCAGCCATGCTGCCAATATAGGAAGGTGTCATGTGCAACAAGGCGGGAATGCCTGTTGCGTCCTCAGGAATGGCATTGTGTGCTACCAGAATATCTGCATTCTTCGCCAGAGCAGGCATGGCACCAAATTTGCCACTCATGTCGCCCGTAAAAGCGAGCGAGCAACCTGCCAGCTCCACGCGGTAACCCTGTGATGGAAAAGGACCGTGGTGGGTTGAAACCGTTTTTACTTTAATCCCGTGCTGATTGTAAATTGTCCTGATTTGCAAATCCCTGGATGACCATTTGATATTTTGACTTTTGATTTTGTAGGCACTTCGCGCAGTTGCATCTGCAAAGTCTCCCAGATACGGGTAGAGACCGCCTTTGGAACCGATAGAACGCTCAACAAACTGCTTCATTGAGGCAACATATTTTGTGCCTGTTGGACCGATGAGCTGTAAATCTTTGCTGCGATCAGTAAAAAAAGCACCCTTGATATAGGTGGGGAAATCGGCACTGTGATCCACATGAAAATGGCTGAAAAGCATCAGCTCAACATCGCTAAAGTCCGCTTTGGACTGTTCAAAACGCTGTAAACTTCCCGGTCCGGCATCCACAATGACGCGCGCCTTGTTGTCCAGCCAGATCAGATAGCTGGTGGATGCCTGTCCATCGAGTATCTCTGGACCACGGGTTCCCAGCATTTGCAGCCTTACTCGCTGTGACTGACAGGAAGAGGGGGTGACTTGCCCACTGAGTTGCGCGCTAACAGCATTGTTTGCATAAAGGCAGGCAAGCAGGGCAAAAGAAATAAATACAATTTTCATTAATTTTCTCAAAATTATTGGTGTAAATCCTATATTATTACGCTTTCAACTTAATTCTGGATGCTTTAAATACTGATGCAAAAAATATCGACACAAATCTTAAAAAAACAGGCGACTGGTTTATTCGCTGTGTTACTGCTTTCTTTACTGTTTATGCAGCAGGCGCAAGCCAGGGAGCTAGTGTTTATACTGGCGGGTCAGTCGAATATGGCAGGGCAGGGCACGGCAAAAGAACTGGCTCCTGCCTATCGTAAGGCACCCAAAAATGTCAAATTTTATTATAACGGTTATATTGTTCCACTGACCCACTTTCGGCATTTTGGACCAGAAATCGGTTTTGCCCATGAGATTTCCCGACATTATCCAGGTGACACCATAAAGCTAATCAAGTTTGCCGTGGGTGGAACCACAATGTTTGCCTGGGATCCAAACTGGAATGCTGCCAAAGCCCGTAGCACCCGCAATGCAAGTGCAGGACCCCTGTTTAAAAAACTCATAAAAACAGCCAAAATCAGCATGAAAAGCAAAAATGAAAAACTGATGGCTATTTTATGGATGCAGGGTGAAGCCGATGCCAAATATCCGGCGGCAGCAAAGCAATATGCAGGCAATCTGAGTCGCTTTGTCAACAAGCTGCGAGCTGAGCTGAAATCCCCCAATGTACCGTTTATAATGGGTACGGTTAATCCACCACAAAAGTTCTTTCCGGCTACAGCCATTGTGCAACAGGCGCAAAAAATTGCAGCCAGAAGCATTAGAAACTTGCGCCTGGTAAGAACGAATGACCTGCCAAAGCGCAATGATCATCTGCACTACAATACACAGGGACAACTGGAACTGGGAAAACGCTTTGCCCAGGCTTTTTTAAGAACACCAATCGCGCTTAAATAAGGATAAGAACCTGTCTGGAAATAGTGAGCCTACTAAAAAATCCAGCTCAAATCAGCTTCCCTCGCTACGACTCATATTTCCAGGCGGGTTCTAAAAATAACGAAAAAACCCATCCCCCCCCTTTTTTATACAATTTTGCAAAAAAAAGGGGGGTTAATACCGTTTCCAATCCAAAATTCTGATAAATTGAATACGACTATCTTAAATTCTGTAAAAACTCATTCATTTTCCACCTTCAAAATAAAAAATAAGCAAAAATACTTAGCTTTATTATCAATAATAAATTCAAATACTTACTATTAACACTTAATGATCATGCTGTGCCTATTGTTATTTTATGCTTGACATTTTTTTGCGTTGCTATTTATAGGTCGATTAATTAAACTCATGGGCGAGATAGATTATGGATACTAATAATACAATAGATAGGTCATTTGTTAATTATGTTGGTGCAAATGCTGGTACTTGGAATCAGTATGATGGCGCTGGATGGAACCAAAGAGATAAATCATCAGGTGTAAATTGGGGTAATTTAGCGGCACACGAAGCAGCTCACTTAATGGGGTTAGTTGATAGGTATACTGATGTTAAGGATAGAAACGGAAATGTTACAGGGAGTACAGTACATGCCCACTGGGGAGGGAATATTATGTCTGGACCACCCGGGTAGCATGGAACCAAAACTTGTCTGAAATGATAAATTTTGCTAGAGCACATGGTCATTTACAGGAGATAAGATGAAAAATTATATAAATTTATTTATTTTTCTTTTAGTTATAGTTTTGCCTGGCTTAAGTTCATGTACCAATGTGAAAAAGTCACATAAAGAGCTAAATTTTTCAAGAAATAACGAAGAGGTGAAAAGACTAAATAGCGTCTGGTATTGCTTAGATAAAGTAGGGTTTGCCGGTAGCAGACCATATTTTACTATTGTTTCTGACGTTGCTTTAGATAAAGACAATGGTTTTTGCATATCATTACTTTCCAGAAAAATTAGATCTATCAATAGTCAGAAAAAAATACCTTTCAATTTAACCAAGATACACGATCCTTATGACCTGGCAAACAAGATAAAATCTTCTACTAGAAAGAAAACTGTTATTAGTCAGTATATTGATCGTGATGGAACTCGTAGAATTCGGCTAACCGTTTATAAAACACCAGATATTCATACGATATTTGATTTTATATCTAAGCATGATATGGCTCTTTATAAAAAGAAGAGGTGCCTATTTAAACCAAAAAAGTTTATGCCAACTTAATTAAAAATGGAAAATTCAATATTCTCTTGTGTAACTATGAAGGTAACAATCTTATTGTTTACGGTAAGCTAGTAGCAACGAAAATCAGGTAAATTGGTGGATACTGGGCTCAGCTTGGGTGAAAAAGATTCACTTGTTACATCACACTCTGTGGGTACTTACGTTAGGTAAAACTAAAACTCAGAGGAAAATAGCTTATAAAGAGATTTATTTAAAATGCCATTGAGTGATAATTTAATTACAGAGATACGGCAAACAACTCAAACAGGTACACCACTTGGGAGTGAGAGGTTTAGACAACAGATAGAGGAATTGTTAGGTGTAAAAACAGGGTATTCTAAACGTGGTCGTCCAAAATCCTCTTAAAGGGCACTGACCCCTTTTTTGTTACTGACCCCTTTTTTGATTAAAAATATAGTATTGACAGGTCACGATATTGTGGCAACTGGTAACAAATATGAATAAGTATTTAATTATCACATTTTTATTTATACTATGTGGCTGTTCTACATCCCGAAACAACTTGAAACTTATTGGTGTTTCAAATGTAACTAAACAACAATATTTAATAGCTCCAAAAAAATATAAAACTATAGAAACTTCCTATGGGGATCCCTCTCGGGCTAATCAAGGAGCTTTAAATGAATATGGTAATATATTTTATAAAATCATGTTTGAATCGACTATAGACTTGAATGAAAAACAAGCTAATGTAGTAGGTGTGGTACCAGAAATTTGGGAATGTGGTTCTGGAAGAAAATTTGGATGGGGTTATATTTATACTATTTCTAGAAAACGGTATTTCACATTTTTACCTGCCCAGCAGTTTTACGGAATAGATAAACATGATTTTATAAATAACCCGCAAGACTTATGTTTTTTTATTAAACAGATATCAATGTTAGGAGATAAAATATCAAATACAATACGAATTGGCAAAGAATTATTATAAGCGTCAGAAGGCATAAGGCATAAAAAGAAATATTTAGGTCAGTAATATTTGAGGTCAGAGTAAAGTAAAATATTCTATACTCTGTTGATATAAGTAGAATCAAGAGCAAGGTAGCCCGTATGAAGCCTTGCGGAATACGGGGAACAAGGGTCGATTACACACCTTGGTATCAATAGGTAACTGTCATCCTTAAATAAAAAACTGTAAAAGGACACCCATAATTAAACTAATTATTTATAGGTGTCCTAAACTTTACTAAACTTGTCTTCGAGGGCGTACCGTTATTAAAAAGTAAACGATTCAGTTTCATACAGACCATCACCATCCGCATCTAACTTAATCTGGAAAACGGTATCAATTACACCCGTTTTTTCATCCTCTTTTTCACCAATGGCGGTTACTTCTAATTTGCTATTTGCAGCACCTGTCATTAATAAAGCTCCTGCTAAAGGAAGCGAGTATCCGTTATAGAATATTTTCTGCTTGGTAATCAAGTTGACTTTACCATTTTTACCATCGTTAAGTGTTCCTGAAAAGTCATAGGAAGAGCCATCAAAGGTACTGGTGAAATTAACAAGATCTTGCTGATTATTGGCAGGAAAAAGACGGTGCATATGGGTCGTGACTATTTTTGTTTGTCTTTCGGCATCAATGATTTCCTTAATTTTACCCGTTAGGTATTTGGTATGATTATTTGTATTTGAAATCTTAAATGAATCAAATGTCATTGTAGTATTCGTTGCGATTTTATAATCAGCATTGTATTTATCAACTGCAATGACTACGACACCATTAAGTAATGAATCACCTTGTTTGCATTCTTTATATTCCAGTGATAATTCCCCGATATTATTCTCCATTTCCCCTGTTGTTATTATTTCTCCACTGCTTGCACAGGCTTCGGTGCTATTAACAGGTTTTTTGGCACTTCGATAGATAAAATTTGCTTGTACAGACAGGGCTATTTTTCTGGCTTGTCGGTGCAGTGACGATACATTTTGTGAGTTATTGGCAGCCGTAACGCCTTCAGCATTCACGTAGGCAAACAGCAGGTTTACAAAATCAGAGGTATTGTCATTATTGAGTGATGCCAGATTACGTTGACCTGTGTATTTCTTTTCTGCTGCATTTGATAGATCAGGGCTTCCACCGCCACAGGATGCCAGACCTAGCAGTAACAACAGGCTTGTGTATTGTTTGAGTTTTTTCATTGTTTGATATTTCCTTATATCAATTCATTGTTCGTAAATATGGGATTAGTTCTTTTCACAATTTTTAAGTATTGTTCTATTCCAGCGAAAAATATATGTAGCTAAGAGGTCACTATATTGGTCACAAGTGGGATTATTATGACAGCTGCTTATGGCTTTATTGCTACCTTGAGGTATTTTAAATGAGGAGGGATGTGAGTAATAATGCTTGCATTTGGTGCGGGCTTTGTGGCTAATGCCTTTAAACATTGCAGTATGATAGTCTCTTGAGGGAAGCCTTCCACCTCCTCTTCCATCATCATGAGCTAGCATGAAACGCTGCTTCTTTACTATAAATTTCATCGCGTCTTTTTCTGGGTTGCGCTTTTTTAATGCTTGGAGTAAAGAGCCTACATAGGGTAAGACAACTTTCTTCTTTTGGCTTGCATTCATTAGATGATAAGTACTGAAGTAGCCATCTATGTCCTGAATTAATTTTTGTTGTAGTTTTCGATCCTCTTGAGGTGTTTTCCAAAAATACAGTGTTTTTCCATAAAGGTAAGGAAAATTCCGAATAGAGCTATTTTTTATCTTATTGCTGCGAGTGATAGGAGAGACTTTAGGAGAGCTAACAATGACATTTTTTTGCTCTGATCCTCTATCTATAGTATCTATCGTTTTTGTTGGTATGCCTTTGCAGGAGGAAGTTGCAAACATAAAAATTAAAAGAAAATGCTTGTTATTCATTAGAATATCCTTTTTAAGCTGAAGGTATGGATACAGAAGATTATCTGTATCCTTTTATTTAATAAGAAACTTAATCCGCTTTATGCTTTAAGGGATCGGTCCCAGAAAGAGCAAAGAAAATATTATTGCTGCACTTGACTCTGATTCTCATTCGGTTATTAGCTCTGGTAATCATCCACTGAGGCATATATATTGATCTGACACCATTATTTGCAATATTTTTTGCTAAAGTAGCAATCACTTTGCCATTGGTATCGGTAGCAGCAATATCTACATTTGTGCAATAAATAGGTGCTTTATTAGTATCTGCAACATCCCATTTCACAGTATAGTTTTTGTTAGCAATCCAGCTGCCTAATAATCCTGCTCCTGCAGGCGCCAGTATTGTAAATGGTCTACGAGTATTGTGTGTTCGAACAAGCAAGTCTTGGTTATTTACACCACCTCGATTATCTCTAGCAGTCAAACGAAACCACATATTACGTTTGCGCCAGGGTAATCTTTCTCCGTCAGTTTTACGTTTCCGTATTAGATCTGATAATGGAGGGATTGTTCTGATTTTGGCATGATAGTCAGGTGCTCTTGAACGTATTAGTGCATTATCAAGTGCATCAACATTTAAATTTGCTGCCCGCCCATGATCAATTTGTTCCCACGCATAGGTCATGCCATTATTATCGGGATCAGTTACACTTCTTGGTTCTAATATAAAAGGAGTTCTTGTTGGTATGGTATAACTTGCTCTATTCATAGTAACAACAGGGCTTCTATTGCCTGTCAACCTGCGTGTACCACACCAAGCGCCTCCTCCTCTGTGTGTATAGTTATGAATTTGCACAATACTATGACCATGAAACATTGGTAAAACACCGACAACGCGACCATATTTATCTTTTATATCCTCAGCAGCATGACATTTATTAGCATAGGACATAATAGTAATTCCAGTGCCTGGCTCAACGGCGCTACCACCTGCTCTATTGCGGACAGTGCAACCACCATCAGTTATATTATGAAGAGTATTGAAGGTATGCTCTCCTCCAAGTTGATGGCCCAGCTCATGAGCAAGATATTCAACTGCAAAACGTGCAAGAGTTCCACCGTACATCATGGTTGCCCCGTTAGCTTTCCATTGACCACAGGTTGAGCCTGGATCTGCTTGACCAGATCCACCACCGGTACCATTCGCAAAACCTAGAACATGCCCTATATCATAGGCTTTAGCACCAAGAATATTATTTAGAGCTACTGTGTTCTCTTTATACATTGCCTTAACGTTTCCATTAGTGTATGGATCATGTATAGGATGATCTGTAGAATCTAATATTTTTTTTCCAGCACTATCATATACAAAGGTTTTATTATTAAAAATAGTACGAGTCCAGCTTACCAACTGAAGATCAACCGATAGATCTCTGCGATATATTTGACGAATCTGATTAATAATAGTAACAATTTGCGCATATGCTCTTGCTCTGTTATTTCTAAAATTACCACCTCCCCAACGGCGTGTAAACTCAATAGTAGAAGCAATCGCGAGTCTATAGATTCGCATGGGGCGCTGGCTAATCGGTCTAGCTTGCCTATTATCTATCGGTGTTTTTTTACCTAGAGCAATATTGAAATTACTAATACCAGTAAGGCGCGCCGTTATATTTTTAACGAGCGAGCTGGATTCAGATATTGCCGTATTTTTTACCTTACATTGAAAATTTTTCCCTGCTTTTTGAAATAACTTACTATTATCTTTTCTGCCATAGCTTGCATATCGACGAGACTGCCCATCTCCTTGAGCTTCAATATAGATCATATCTGCACCAGAAAGCTCAATAGCTGCATTCACTCCAAGAGTCAACATGTTTAACTCACGACCTTTTGCACCAGAAAGCTCAATAGCTGCATTCACTCCAAGAGAGGTAAAAGTTACAGATCCACCCGTTGTAACCCCAGTTTCAGGAATAATCGAATAAGTATGAATATCAGGATTTTTAGCTGCAATTTCATCTGAAAGCAACTGGTCTTTAACAACCTTTACTTTAATGAAACCTCCCGCAGGACGAGGAAAGCTAATTTCCATTGCCAGTTCATCTTCAATCTCCTGACTAGTTCTTGCTCCTGCCTTCTCCAGAAGTTGTATATCACCTGAGGATTCAAGTAATTCCAGAAAATCATTTTCAGACAGGGTTAATAAACGGTATTTAATTAATCCTGATGATACAAAAGGGTTTTCAGTATCTATTATTGATCGTTGTTGAATAATATTTTTATCGCTAAGGTCAACCATTTTCTGGTCGTGCCAAAGCGCAGGGTTCGCGCTTAGACTACTTGAGATACTTAATAATAAAAGGGGAAGAGCACATCTGCGGAGTAAGTTTTTCATATAATACA
>JALVDQ010000099.1 GCA_027008885.1 Thiotrichaceae bacterium
TATGTATTTTTAAGCTTGAATAAGGGCGTGGCTAAAAGCTGTGTTTTGAGGTCATGGTAAGCCACTGGATTACGCCGTAAATGCAATGACTGAATCAGGGGTTTAAAAAATAACCCGGAAGTAAAAACATAAGGGTAGAAATTAGCTTCTGCTTCAGGCATACTACCCAGCCCTTTTGCTTGAGGAGCGTTGCGATCTGGTTTTTGCTTAAGTTTTTGTTGAAAACAACCAGACTAGGCTCAAGCATTCTTATATCTATTTTTGTTATTTGCAACGACGCTCAGCTAGTTTTAAGGAGAACTTATTATGGCTGGGAATCACTTATTTACTTCCGAGTCTGTATCTGCTGGTCACCCCGACAAAATGGCAGATCAAATTTCTGACGCAATTCTTGATGCGATTATCGAACAGGATACTTCTGCGCGTGTCGCCTGTGAAACCATGGTCAAAACCGGCATGGTCGTGTTGGCAGGTGAGATTACCACCAATGCCGAGATTGATTATGAAAACGTCGTGCGCGATGTGGTGAATGATATTGGTTACGATAATTCAGATGTTGGCTTTGATGGACACAACTGTGCTGTGCTAAATGCACTTGGTCGTCAGTCACCCGATATTGCGATGGGCGTTGATCGCGCAGAAAAAGAAGCGCAGGGCGCTGGAGACCAGGGTTTGATGTTTGGCTATGCCAGCAATGAAACCGATGTTTTAATGCCCGCGCCAATTACCTATTCACACCTTCTGGTTGCCAGACAAGCCGAATTGATGAAGTCCGGCAAGCTTGATTTCTTGCGCCCTGATGCCAAAAGCCAGGTGACTTTCCGCTATGTGGATGACAAACCCGTGGCGATTGATGCCGTAGTCCTTTCCACCCAGCATGACCCAATGGATCTGAAAGAGCTGCAGGAAGCGGTTATGGAAGAAATTATCAAGCCAGTGCTTCCTGCTGAATGGTTAAATGCGGATACCCAATACCACATCAACCCAACAGGTAACTTCGTAATCGGTGGTCCGGTAGGCGATTGTGGTCTGACAGGTCGCAAAATCATTGTTGATACTTATGGCGGTATGGCACGTCATGGTGGCGGCGCCTTCTCCGGAAAAGACCCATCCAAGGTTGACCGTTCTGCGGCTTATGCAGGTCGGTATGTTGCCAAGAATATCGTTGCGGCAGGTCTTGCCGATCGCTGTGAAATTCAGGTTTCCTATGCGATTGGTGTTGCCGAGCCAACCTCGATTTCTATCGAGACTTTTGGCACAGGTAAAATCAGTGACGAGAAAATCGAGGCACTGGTACGCGAAACCTTTGATCTGCGTCCTTACGGCATTGTAACAATGCTTGACCTGTTGCGTCCTATCTATCGTCAAACAGCCGCTTATGGACACTTCGGACGTGAAGATATAGATCTTCCCTGGGAAAAGACAGATAAGGCAGAAGCATTAAAGAACGCCTGATTTTTACTGTTTATACTTAATTTAAGGTTAAAGACAGAAATACCCATCCCCCCACTTTTTTACATATTTTTAGTTCAGATTCAAAAAAAGGTAAAAAACAGGGGGGATGGGTATCGTCTGTCCAGCACCATACAGGCTTGAACAAGCCCGAATCAATAGCAATTCTGAGGAGCGCTGCACCTGTTCTCTTTTAAAAACTCTTTAATAAGAGTCCTTTGAGGAGACAAGGGGAGGCTCAGAAAAGCTATTATCAATATCAAAATTTCAACGGCGCTCCATAATAGAAACACGGAAATATAAAATGACAAAACCACACGATTATATCGTTGCTGACATCTCCCTGGCAGACTGGGGTCGTAAAGAACTAAATATCGCAGAAACCGAAATGCCGGGTTTAATGGCACTGCGTGAAAAATATGGTGAAGAAAAACCATTGGCAGGCGCACGCATTGCAGGCTCATTGCACATGACAATCCAGACAGCCGTGCTGATTGAAACACTCACCGCACTGGGCGCAGAAGTACGCTGGGCATCCTGCAATATCTTCTCAACCCAGGATCACGCTGCCGCTGCGATTGCTGCATCAGGCGTTCCTGTCTTTGCCACCAAAGGCGAAACACTGGATGAATATTGGGACTACTGCCACAAGATATTCACCTGGCCGAATGGTGAAACTGCCAATATGATTCTTGATGATGGTGGCGATGCAACCATGCTGATTGAACTTGGCACAAAAGCGGAAAAAGACATTTCGGTTCTGGATAATCCAGGCAGTGAAGAAGAAGTTGCGCTTTACAATTCAATCAAGCAAAAGCTAAAGACAGAGCCTAACTGGTATTCAAATATTCGTCCAAATATTCAGGGTGTTACCGAAGAAACAACCACTGGCGTACACCGTTTGTATGAAATGGAAAAAGCGGGCGAGCTGGTCTTTCCTGCAATCAATGTAAATGACTCGGTAACAAAATCAAAATTTGATAATCTGTATGGCTGTCGTGAATCACTGGTTGATGGCATCAAGCGTGCCACCGACGTTATGATCGCAGGTAAAATTGCCGTCGTACTGGGTTATGGTGATGTTGGCAAAGGCTGCGCACAATCACTGCGTGGCTTGGGTGCAACCGTTTGGGTCACTGAAATTGATCCAATTTGCGCGCTTCAGGCTTCGATGGAAGGCTATCGGGTAGTAACAATGGATGACGCTGCTTCACAAGGCGATATCTTTGTCACTGCAACGGGCAATTATCATGTGATAACTGAAGAACACATGCTACAAATGAAGCATGAATCCATCGTTTGTAATATTGGTCACTTCGACAATGAAATTGCAGTTGCCGATATGGAAAAATATGAGTGGGAAAATATCAAGCCACAGGTTGATCATATTATCCTGCCAAGCGGAAACCGCATTATTCTTCTGGCACAAGGTCGTCTGGTTAATCTGGGCTGTGCCACAGGACATCCAAGTTTCGTCATGTCTAACTCATTTACCAACCAGGTCTTGGCACAAATTGAGCTATTTAAAAATGGCGACAACTATGAAAACCAGGTTTACATGCTGCCTAAAGCACTGGATGAAGAAGTGGCGCGTCTGCACCTTGATAAAATCGGCGCAAAGTTAACCGAATTGACCGACTATCAGGCTGAATATATTGGTGTAGACAAGAATGGTCCTTACAAGGTTGAGCATTATCGTTACTAAATACTGTTCCTGATAGGTAGCTTCCAAGCTACTGCTACAGTGAAGGCCTCTTCTTGCAAGAGGCTTTTTTATACCTTTGCATTAATCTGGAGCAAATATAATGAAACAAGAATCATTTAGTTTTGAGTTTTTTCCACCGAAAACACAGAAAGGGGTTGAATCTCTTGCCAGTGTCCGCAAAACTCTGGCGGAATTAAACCCTGATTTTTTCTCGGTAACATACGGCGCAGGCGGCTCAACCCAGGACAGCACCAAAAATACCGTGATACAAACACAAGCTGAAACCGGTATTCCAACCGCCTCACATCTCTCCTGCGTGGGTTCCAGTGAAGAACATATCCGCAGCATATTAAACACCTATCAAAAGCATAATATCAATCGACTGGTCGCCCTGCGTGGTGACTTACCCTCGGGTATGCGTGACCTGGGTGATTTTCAACACGCCAATGACCTGGTTGAATTTATACGCAAGGAAACAGGCGACTACTTCCAGATTGAAGTGGCAGCCTATCCTGAAATGCACCCACAAGCGGATAACTACCAGACAGATATAGAGAATTTTGCACGCAAGGCTAATGCCGGCGCGGACAGAGCCATCACACAGTATTTTTATAATACCGATGCCTACTTTTACTTTGTTGACAGTGTCCGCAAGGCTGGAGTCGAAATACCGATATTGCCCGGCATTATGCCAATTACAAATTTTAGCAATCTGGCACGTTTTTCAGATGGAACCGGAGCAGAAATCCCACGCTGGTTACGCAAGCGTCTGGAAGGCTACGCTGATGATAACGACTCAATTGAAAAACTGGGGCTTGAATTTGTCACAAAAATGTGTGACCGCCTGCTACAAGGCGGAGCACCTGGTCTGCATTTTTACACAATGAACAAGCTTGAACCCAGCATATCCATCTGGAAGGCATTAGGCTTGTCAGATGCTCAGAGGTCAGAAGACTGAGGACAGAGGACAGTTCTGTAGGTCGGATTAGCATAGCGTAATCCGACAAGATTGTGGCACATTGTTAAGCAACGCTCGCGTGTTTCGCCCCCTCAACACAGACCACACAAAATATATAAAAAACAGGGGGGATGGGTGTATC
>JALVDQ010000100.1 GCA_027008885.1 Thiotrichaceae bacterium
TGCCATTTCTCCCAGCATGATTTTTAACAGAAAGGCAGGCATTGGCAGAAACGCGGGGCGTTTTAACACTTTCCCCAATACTCTGGAAAATTCCTTGTTGCTGACCGGATTGGGTGCGGTGCCGTTGACTGCGCCGCTTATTTTTTCATTTTCGACCAGAAAGTAAATAATGCCAATCAGGTCATCACGGTGTATCCATGACATCCATTGCTTGCCGTGCCCCATAGGTCCACCCAGCCCCCATTTGAACGCGGGTAGCATTTTGCCAAGTGCGCCTCCGTCTTTGCCAAGCACAATACCTGTTCGCAAATAACAGCTGCGTATGCCGAGTTTTTCGATGCACTTTGCTTCGTTTTCCCATGCCTGACAGAGCTGACTTGAGAAGCTCTGATCGGGTTTTGCGCTTTCATCGAGAGTGGCATCAGGGCTATCGGAGTCGGTGTTTTTGCCCAGTCCGTAATAGCCCAGTGCTGAGGCACTAATAAATACATCGGGTTTTAGCAGTGATTCTTTCAGATAGTCGCAAAGCGCGCGCGTGGTATTTATGCGGCTATCAATCAGCTCCTGCTTTATCTTGTCTGTCCAGCGTTTATCTGCAATGCCCTGCCCTGCAAGATTAATCACAACATCGAAGTTAATCTCCGGATTTAGCCTATCAAGATCAGAAATAACGCTCACTTTATTTGGGTGTTTGCCCATGATCTGACTAAAATGCCGCGCTGTTTTTACCATGTCACGGCTCAGCACGGTCACTTGCTGATCATCCAGCAACAATGATTTTACCAGTGCCGTGCCGATAAAACCGGAACCTCCTGTAATCAGGTATCGCTGTTGATACATAATGTCTATCATCCTCATTGTTTTGAGTTAAAAACGGATTACGCTGAGTAGCTACAAATTTGAAGCTGAATCCGACTTGTCAATGCGCCACAAGATAAAGGCAATACTCGCCAATGCCAGTTGCGCCAGGGTGAAATTGATTACGTTTGCGCCCAGTGACGCCACGATCAGATTTGCTGTAATACCATTAAAACCCATTTGCACAAAGCTTTGTAGCGCCGATGCTGCGCCACGATTATGGGGAAAGCAGTTAAGGATAGCGATACTTAACACCGGCATAATGCTCGCTATGCTAAACGAGTAGAGAATCAGCGGTAAAATCATGCGTAATGGCGACAGGCTAACTGTATAGGCAAGCAGCACATTAGTCACTGCAATAAGCATCATCAGGCTGAGAAAGAGATTGATCATCTGTTTGCTGTCCAGATGGTTAAGCAGCCGACTGGAGACATAGGCTCCGACCATAATCCCCGAAACTACCGGCACAAACAGCAGGTAAAACTGATTCGGTTTAAAATGCAGTATATCCATCAAGAGCGTGGGTGCGCCCGCCACAAAGATAAAAAAACTGGCAAATCCAAAGGCGTTGATCAATATCAGTCGTACAAAATGCGCCTGTTTCAGGGTGCTGATATAGACCCTGGTGACCTTGCTGATATGGATAGAATTTCTTTGCTGTTTGGGCAGTGATTCTTTAACGATAAAAACAGCATAGATAAAAATGCTGCCCGCATAAATTGCCAGAAACCAGAATACCGATCGCCAGCCAAAGGCTTCATGCAGCCATCCTCCGATTATCGGAGCAATCGCGGGGGACACTGCAAACAGCATCATCGCATGTGCCATGACTTTCTGTGCTTCCCTGGTTGGCAGAAAATCACGCACCATGGCGCGCCCCGAGATCAAGGCACCACCGATACCTACACCCTGTAATATACGAAAGATCAGTAATTGCTCATAAGAATCCGCAACTGCACAGGCAATTGATGCCAGCAGATAGCTACCCACGGATAGCAATATCACGGGCTTGCGACCAATCCAGTCGGCAATCGCTCCCCAGAATAGCGTAGCAAACGCAAAGGAAATAAGGTACGCCCCCAGCGTTTGCGTCATCAGCGCGCGCGAGATGGCAAAGTCTCTTTCTATATCAGGAAAGGACGGCAGATAGGTGTCAACGCTAAACGGTCCAATCATGGACAGCATTGAAACAATGAGTGTTAGATGCAGCTTATTTATTTTTCAGACCCAGCGGATCATCAGGGTCGATGTGATCCATATAAAGTTTCTTCAAGTCCATGTGGGTCACCTGATAGATAAGTCCCATCCAGTTTGCCAGAATAGCCGCGGCGGTGTCATGCCAGCTATTATCAATATGCTCCAGAATTAACTTTTCAGGAAAAACAGGGAGTTCTTTTTTGGCGTCGATTGCCTGAATGAGTCGATACTGATACTCATTAAAAATCGCCTGGGTGTGCAGATTAAAATAGTTTTCGGGAAAAGGTGGATAACTGGCTTTTTCACCACGATTATAAGCCAGCGAGAATAAACCGACCTCGCGTTTATATTCCTTTAACAGGCTGATGCTGTCGTATTCAGGATGCCCCTGAAAATAGACCCGCCGAAAGCCATCAGGACTCACCGCCATTTGCACGCCTGCCTCGCGGCTTTCTGCCAGCACAGGCAAGCCTGCTGCCTCAAACTGGGAACGGTCAATCTGGTTAAAACGCGAATGCGGCACATCAAAGCGGGTATTAATGCCATGCACCAGCGGATGTGAACGATCGGTTACACGATGACCGTAAACACCCCAGCGCTTCTGGCTTAAATGACGGCGTGGCTGATTATAGTGTAATTCCAGCGAAGCATGAGTCGCCAGGCAGGAACACAGGGTTGAAGGCACATTATGATGCGCCCACTTAAACACTTCGCTAAGTGGCTCCCAGAATACTTCATCAGGCAGGTGCGCCTGTGTAACGTTGGCACCTGTGATAATCAGTGCATCCAGCCCCAGCTCCTGTATTTCTGCAAAGCTTTTGTAGTAGGTATCAATATGCGTCTGGGCTTTTTCACTGCGCTTAAAAACAGACAGCGTAAAGGGATAAACCAGAAACTGTGCAATCGGATTGCTTTCGCCAATCAGCCTGAAAAATTGTCGCTCGGTGGCTTCCAGGGCGGCATCGGGCATCATATTTAACAAACCAATATTGAGTGCGCGTATCTCCTGACGGGCTGCCTGACCGGGGCGCAGAATAGTCTGCCCTTCCTGTCTGAGGCGTTCAAATGTGGGTAGTTCATTGTGGGCTACTAATGGCATTCTGGTCTCCTTTTAGTCTCCTTTGGCAATGATGGCGTTTTCAACCAGTTGCAGGAAGTCAGCCTCAGTCTTGATCTGGTACAAATCTTCGGTTTTTATGGTGTAACCATATTTTTCAGCTATCGCCTCATAACGCGGGATTCGGGAATGATAAAGGCGCGGGAAAATCCAGCGTACAAAATCATCCGGGTTAATCATGGCAACATATTCGAGTGCGTTTTCCTGCATATAGATTGCCAACTGCTCATCCAGAAATTCAGAGCGATAATAAAGCGGCTTGGGGGATGATTTGGAACGCGCAATCAGGCGTTTTTCATCTTCTTCATTTGCCTGGATGTAGATAAACAGCGTATGTTCGGCAAGCATTTCAAACAGACTGTCATCATCAATTTCACACAGACTGCCACCTGCATCATTAATAAAATGATTAAAACCGTAAATCTTGTGTGCCTTTTCGATAAATTCAGGCACATCATACATGGTGGCAATTTCAGCCTTGCCAAACAAATCCTGACGGCGCTTAAATTCCTGCAAGGACAGACCATCCTGTTCCGGATCGCCCAACTTGCCAATAAAGCTGGAAACCGCATCAAGGTGATCTACGGTAATATTATTACTGATATAGATCGAATCAGAACGCAGCAAATCACGCAAAAAAGGCACTTGCATTGCCTGCATCTTGATATTGTCAAGAATCGGTTCATTCAGGTAACGCGTGCCAATGCGGTAATCCCCCGAATAATGAAACCAGTCACTCTTGCGCAAGATATTGGAGAGAAAAGTTTTGCCCACACCAGACATGCCCAGCAGGGTCAGTGATTTGTTTTCCTGATTACGAAATTCTTCAGCACTTAATTTCACGTTTTACAGCCCATGATTTGAAAAAAATTGAATGGCTGTGAGTATAAACCCATCCCCCCCTTTTTTTATATATTTTTATAATTGAGCCACTTGCGCTGTGCGTTAAGCTGTTGAAACATAAGGACTGATAAATAGGAAGAAGGTATAACTCATTGATTTTATTATGGGGTGAAAATTCTGAGAAAGAGAGCTTTTCCAAAAAAAAGCAT
>JALVDQ010000101.1 GCA_027008885.1 Thiotrichaceae bacterium
TCGGTGAGTATATGGGCAATCTGATTGGGGTCTGTAGCAGGCATAAGTTATTTAATTGAGTCTATCTGAAAAAAATACGCGAAGTATAAGACGAAAAATAAATCAAAATGGAAGTTTTTGGCTTAATTTTGACTTTTTAAAGATATTTCTAAACTGATCCTGTATTTCCTGCAAACGCTTTTTGCTGTTTGCCTCAAAACGCAGTGTCAGGGAGGAGCTGGTATTTGATGAACGCACCAGTCCCCAGCCATCTTCATAGTCGATTCTGAATCCGTCGATCAAGGAAATTCTGCCAGCCGCAAAGTCGGCATATTGGATAAATTCTTTCAATGCCTGCCTTGCCTGGCGCGGATTATCAAAACTGATCTTTTCTTCCGGGGTTGAAAAAGTCTGGGGGAATTGGGCAAATACTTCGTTGCAAGGTACATCTGTGCTGGCAAGTATTTCAAGCAGGCGTGCCGCAATATAAGGACCATCATCAAACTCGGACCAGCGATCCGGCATCACAATATGCCCGCTAAACTCGCCACCCATAATGGCATTCTGCCGCAGCATTTCCCTTTTAAGGATAGAATGTCCGCTGATGCACATGGAAGGCTTGCCACCCGCCTGTTTAATGACTTTTGGCAGCAAATAACTGCATTTAACGTCATAAACAATAGTTGCTCCAGGATTGTTTTTCAGTACATCCTGTGCCAGCAGCATCATAATGCGGTCAGGCCAGAGAATATTGCCTTTATTATCTATTGCAATAATGCGGTCACCATCACCATCAAACGCAATTCCTATATCCAGTTGTTGCTGTTTAACCAGTTTCATGAGTGCTTGCAGGTTTTGGGGAGAGGTGGGATCGGGTGAATGATTTGGAAAGTTGCCATCGACCTCGCAAAAAATGGCAGAAACCTGACAGCCCAATTGTGTAAATAATGATTCCGAGAATATTGATGTCGCGCCGTTACCTGCGTCGATACCAATTTTGAGGCGGCGTTTTAAACGAATATTGTTAACAAGAGCTTTTTGGTATGCCTGGATAATCCTGGTGTATTGCTGATAACTTGCATACTTTGTGTGAGTGACAAAATCCTGCTTCTGAATAATATGAAAGATTGCTTTTATTTCGGATTCGGCAAGTGGTTTTAATCCATAGACTATTTTGATGCCATTATGATCAGGCGGATTATGGCTTCCGGTTACCATGACTGAATTTGGGATATGCAAATGTTGCAGCGCAAAGTACACGACAGGCGTGGCAGTTAATCCCAGATCAACCACTGCACAACCTGCCGAACGCAGCCCCTTGATGAGCTGCTCCGCTATTACCGGACTGGATAAGCGACCATCACGCCCAACAATTATCTGCCTGGAGTAAACTCCCTGTTTTTGCTGTAACTGTGTAGCAATCGCCTGACCAATTAAAAATGCGATGTGGTAATCATTATCAATACACCATTCTCTGCCGATCTGTCCGCGAATATCATAGGCACGGAAAATGTCTTTATTGGGTAGATTTATTTGCCGACGAGGAGGGGCAAGTTTGATGCTGTTTGCCGGATTCGACTGCTTATTTTTTTCCAGAGTGTCCAAAACCACCTTCTCCGCGTGATGTATCGTCAAAAGATTCAACCTGATTGAGGCTTACCTGAACCACGGGTAAAACCACCAGTTGTGCGATTCTGTCGCCCGCTTCAATGGTAAATTCAGTCTCTCCACGGTTCCAGCAGGAAATAAAAAGCTGCCCCTGATAATCAGAGTCAATCAGCCCCACCAGATTTCCAAGTACAATGCCGTGTTTATGTCCCAATCCCGAGCGCGGTAAAATGGTTGCCGCAAGCCCCGGATCCGCAATATGAATCGCAATACCGGTTGGGATTAAATGCGTTTCCCCCGCCTTGATTGTCAGTGGCTTGTCAATACAGGCTCGCAAATCCATACCCGCCGAACCTTCGGTAGCATAGTGAGGCAGAGGGATGCTATCGCCAATACGCTTGTCTAAAATCATAAAATCAATCTGCTGATGGGTATCTGTTGGCATGAATTTTCCTTTTTGTGTATTTGTGTTTGTGTAACGTATTATTTTGCGTATTGTTTAAAAATCACTCAGAATATAATACCCTGGAAATGGTTTGTATCAGATCTATCGCAAGTTTCTCTTTAGTATTTTCAGGTAGTGACAGATGCCCGCCTTGCCAAAGAATTTCCAGCTGATTGGTATCTTTTTCAAATCCCTTGTTTTTACCCACCGGGTTGGCAACAATCATATCGAGCTTTTTGCGTTGCAGTTTGGCTTCGGCATGTTTAAGCAAATCCTGCGTTTCGGCAGCAAAACCAACGCAAAACAGATCAGGATAGGCATGTGATACATCAAACAAAATATCAGGATTGTAATGAAGTTGCAGAGTGAGTGTATCAGTCGATTTCTTGATTTTCTGCTCGTATACATGCGCCGGAGAATAATCAGAAACGGCTGCTGTTGCGATAAAAATATCTGCCTGCCTTGCCAGTTGCAGCGCCTTCTGGTGCATCTCTTTCGCCGACTCTACCAGGTATCTTTTGACTCCGGCTGGTGACTCAAGTGCCACCGGACCGGAGAGCAGAATCACCTCCGCGCCTGCTGCTTTGGCAGCTTTGGCAACAGCATAACCCATTTTGCCCGAGCTGCGGTTACTAATAAAGCGTACCGGATCAATTGCCTCGCGTGTTGGACCAGCGGTAATTAACACCGTTTTGCCCGCAATAGCTGTGTTTTTTTCTGCAAGGCTTGCTGCAAGCAAGTCTGCCAGTTGCTGTGCCTCCAGCATGCGACCCGCACCGGTTTCACCGCAGGCCTGTTCACCTTCTGCCGGACCATGGATTACAAAGCCGCGCGTTTGCAGTAGCTTATAATTTGCCTGGGTTGCCTGATTCGCCCACATCAGGCGATTCATGGCAGGAGCCAGATGGACAGGAGCAGCAGTCGCCAGACAGATGCTTGAAAGCAGGTCATCGGCAATTCCATGTGCCAGTTTTGCCATAAAATTGGCGGTTGCGGGCGCAAGCAGAATCAAATCAGCCCAGCGAGCCAGCTCAATATGACCCATGGCTGCCTCTGCATCAGGATCAAGCAGCTCGGTATGAACCCTGTTTCCAGAAACAGCCTGAAGGGTCAAGGGCGTAATAAATTCACAGGCAGAGCGAGTCATGCAGACTTTTACCCTGGCGCCATTCCTGACCAGTATGCGCACCAGCTCGACCGACTTGTAAGCCGCTATGCCCCCGCTTATCCCAATGAGGATTTGTTTATTTTTTATATGTGCCATAATTGCTCAAATTGTAACAAAAAAATATAAAAAACTCTCATGGCAATTACCGATTGGGCAGTAGAAGACCGACCACGTGAGAAACTTCTTGCAAAAGGTGCCGAAGCACTTACAGACGCCGAGTTGCTGGCTAT
Source organism: Thiotrichaceae bacterium (assembly GCA_027008885.1). Lineage (GTDB taxonomy): Bacteria > Pseudomonadota > Gammaproteobacteria > Thiotrichales > Thiotrichaceae > Cocleimonas. The sequence goes on from JALVDQ010000101.1 coordinate 3,431, forward strand.
CTTTCTGCGAACAGGAATCAAGGGCAAAACAGCCGTTGACCTGGCGCGTGAATTGCTGGATAACAGCGGTGGTCTGTCTCCCTTGTTAAGCGCAGATGAAAAACAGTTTTGCCAAAACAAAGGACTGGGACAGGCAAAATATGTGCAGCTACAGGCAGTGGTAGAAATGAGCCGCCGTTATTTGCAGGAAAAGATGCAGCGCGGAGATGCCATAAAAAATGTTAACGATGTCAAAAATTACCTGCAAGCGCGCCTGCATAATTATCCCTTTGAAGTATTTGCCTGCCTGTTTCTGGATAATAAACATCGTGTCATCACCTATGAAGAACTGTTTCGTGGCACCATTGACAGTGCCAGCGTACACCCAAGAGAAGTAGTCAGGCAGGTGTTGGAGCATAATGCCGCCGCTGTCGTCCTGGCACATAATCATCCATCCGGAGTAGCCGAACCCAGCCATTCGGATACGCACATAACCCAAAAACTCAAGCAGGCACTCGCCATAATAGACGTGCGCCTGCTGGATCACTTTATTATTGGTGATGAAATTGTATCGTTTGCCGAACGCGGGTTGATTTAAAAATTATCTTGATGAACTCTTCTAAAAAAGTATCAAAAAAGGGGGGGATGGGTATCAGAAGACGGAGGACAGAAGACAGCTTCGTAGGTTAGCCCAAGCGTAACCCGACAGATCGCGGCACTATGTCGGATTACGCTACGCTAATCCAACCTACGCAAAAATATGTAAAAACAGGGGGGATGGGTGGCA
>JALVDQ010000102.1 GCA_027008885.1 Thiotrichaceae bacterium
GATGCCAGGTTGGACAAGTTGGGTATTATTCGAGGCAAGGTTGTCGATATAAATGGTCAGCCAATTCAGGGGGTAAGAGTTTATGCACTTTATTATGACTATGATGTAGTATCAACCAGTGAGGATGGTGAATATGTATTTGATGGTTTGTATGCTGGAACTTACCATTTAAAATTTGAAAAACAGTCATATGGATTTGAGTTTTACAAGGATGCGACGACTTTTCAGGATGCAGAGGATGTGGTGATTGTCAATAATGAGGATAAAACGATTGATGTGGTATTGGGTGATCTGGCTTCTGGCACTATTAGCGGCACGGTGACAGATAATGCAGGTGTAGCCATTGAAGGTATTTATGTATCAGCCTCGTATAAAAATGGAAATTACTTTTCATATGTTGGAGGGACACAAACTGACGCAGACGGTAAATATAGCTTTAGCAATCTGCCTGTTAATGACTACATGATTGAATTTAATGGTTATGACAAGGGTTATGTCTCTGAGATATTCGATAATGCCAGCTATGACAATCCAACACTGATAACACTGGGAGAAAATGAAAGCAAAACCGCCGATGCCAGGTTGGATAAGCTAGGTGTGTTGCGTGGTACGGTAAAGGATAGCGATGGTCAGGTTGCTAAAAATGTTCGGATAGAATTATATTGGGGTGATAAGTACCCAAATTCAGAAGGTATCATAACTACTCATTGGGATTGGGTTGCTACTTCGTATACTGGTAGTAATGGTCAATATGTGTTTAATTATGGTTTAGGACCAGGTGAAAAATACCGTTTGAAATTTTCTAGTAACGCACATGGTTTTGAGTATTACAAGGATGCGGCAAGGTTGGAAGAAGCAACCGACATCGTAATGCAGATTGATGAAGAGCGTACTATCGACGTGGTATTGGGAGCACCCGATGAAGAATCAGAGATTGAAGTCAGTGCTGTCGCTACCGATGGCACGGCTTCGGAGGCAGGCGATGATACTGGCGTTATCACGGTAAGTCGCACTGGCGAGCTGGATGAGGCGCTTACGGTCAACTTTATAGTCAGCGGTACGGCGACACCCGGAAAGGATTACGAGGACATCGGCAATGCTGTTACCATTCCGGCGGGCGCAAGCAGTACCACCATCGAGATCGTGCCAATTGCTGATTATGATACCCAGGAACCTGATGAAACCGTGATCGTCACACTGATTGATCCTGTTGCTGATGCAGGCGCACAGGGCAAGTTGGCACGCGCCAAACAAACGAAAAAACAGCAGGCGGCAAAAGTTGGTGGTGCGCCCGCTATTGTCACTATTATCAATAACCCCGCTCCGCAGGGCATACCCACCCTGCAACAATGGGCATTGTTCCTGTTAATTGTGCTACTACTACTCAGCGGTCTGTATTATTCCAGAGTGGAGAAAAAACACTACTAACCAGGGTATCTAAACCAAATTTGCCTGCTCATTTAGCAGATAAGTGGTCAGGCGAGTACCAAAAATAGCTTCCTTAATTTGTAATTTAATTTACGCCCTAATGAATTGGGGGAGCTATTTTTGGTGCTTTAGGTCAATCATTTAGCTAAAGCTGAGGGTAAAAACTTGAGTCAGGTGGTTAGAGAGCTTTTGCAACGCTATGCAAAATCCTTAATCAAAAGGATTAACAAATAAAACACCCTTTAATTCCCGTTCAGTTTGAAAATCTTCTGAATAAAGCTCACCCACGCTATTCTCATAAGCCACCGCCCAAAGCATTGCATCCCAAAAGGAAAGGCGGTGTTCTTCGACTGCTTTTAAGGCATATTCTACTGTACGGGTTGAGGGAAGTATGGTGGGAAATAATATTTGCCAGTCCTTGATCTGTGCTTCTGCCTGCGCGTGGGTAACCTTGCCTTTGCGAGTACTGGCGACATAGAATTCCGAAAGGGATTGCAATGTGAGTACACAGTCATATTTTAAAGCACATTTTTCAATGAGTTTAATTGCAGTTAATTGTTTTTGTTCATCATCTTTATCAATGGCGTAAATAAGGATATTGGTATCCAGTGAAACGCGTTTAACGCTCATACAATTCGTCTCTATTTATACCTTTTCCGCCCAGGTGATAACCTTTATTACTTAGGTTTAACAAGCGTTGCAGCGCTTCTTTTTGTTCGGAATTAAGTTCTTTTTTCTCTGTAATTGAAACCAGTTTGGCAACCGCTTTGCCATGTTTGGTTATCACAATTTCATCACCCTCATGTAAGGAGCGGATATATTTTGATAAATTTTGATTTGCATCGCGCAAGTTAATCATCTGTTGCATTATGTGTTTTTCTGATCCTTAAAAAAATGTAGGACATCCTATTTTTATTCTAGTTGATAATATTAAGTTTTACAAGGGTACATTGGTCATCCATGCGCTACCATCTTTTCACCAAGAGCTTCTCCGAGAACTAAGACCGTAGCGAAAATCTCTATTTCCGTTTGGGGACATAAATATCCGTACAGGTTCCTTCGGCAACTTCGGCTGCGAAGTTAAGTGTTTCCGAGAGGGTAGGGTGGGGATGAATCGTTAAGCCAATATCTTCTGCATCGGCGCCCATTTCAAGTGCCAGTACCGCTTCGGCGATTAATTCGCCTGCGTTAGTTCCGACGATTCCCGCGCCAATCAGTTGCCCTGTTTGTTTGTCAAACAGTACCTTGGTCATGCCTTCATTGCGACCAATACTGAGCGAGCGTCCGCTGGCTGCCCAGGGGAACGCGCCTTTGTTTACTTCGATGCCTTGCTCTTTGCATTCTTCTTCGGTTTTTCCCATCCAGGCGACTTCGGGGTCGGTGTAGGCGACTGATGGAATGGCGCGCGCATCGAAGAATGATTTATGCCCTGCAATCACTTCGGCTGCGGTTTTGCCTTCGTGGGTTGCTTTATGCGCCAGCATGGGTTGTCCGACAATATCGCCGATGGCATAAATATGCTCAACATTGGTACGCATCTGTTTATCAACCTCGATAAAACCATGGTCATTCACGGCAACGCCAGCCTTTTCTGCGTCAATCAGTTTTCCATTAGGGCTTCTGCCGATGGATACCAGCACGCGGTCAAAGGTGTCAGACTCGGGCACGCCTTTTGCAGTGCCTTCAAATTTACATACCAGCCCATCATCGGTGGGAGTGATTTCGGTCACTTTGGTATTAAGGAAAATATTGGCATATTTCTTTTTGATACGTCGTTCCAGAGGGCGCACAATATCACGGTCAGCGCCCGGCATAAGTCCCGGACCCAATTCAACAACGGTAATTTCTGCACCCAGCGCATCATAGACGGTTGCCATTTCCAGACCAATAATGCCGCCGCCAACCACTAACATGTGCCTGGGGACTTCTTCAAGTTCCAGCGCGTCAGTCGAATCCATGACACGCGGGTCATCCCAGGGGATAAAGGGTAGTTTAGTCACGCGAGAACCGGCTGCAATAATGCAGTTATCAAAACCAATTGTGGTTTTACTACCATCATCTGCTTCGACAACAATGCTATTGGCTGAAGTGAATTTTCCATAGCCATGCACAATATTTACCTTGCGCTGTTTGGCGAGTGCTTTTAGCCCGCCGGTGAGTTTTTTGACAATGCCTGCCTTGTTTGCGCGTACCTTATCAATATCAATTTCCGGTTTACCAAAACTAACGCCCAAATGATTTGCTTCTTGCGCTTCATTGATAATTGCAGCCGTATGCAGGAGTGCTTTTGAAGGAATACAGCCGACATTAAGGCACACACCACCAATATTGGGGTAGCGTTCGATCAGAATAACATCAAGCCCCAGATCAGCAGCGCGAAAAGCGGCAGTGTAGCCACCTGGTCCTGAACCCAGAACAACCACCTGAGCATGTTGATCTGCTTCACCATTAAAGCTTGCTGCCTCAGGTGCATCCTGTGTTGCTGATGTCGAAGGTGTTGATGCAGCTTCCTCCGGGGTGGCTACTTCCTCAGGTTTTTCAGCCGTGTCTGCAGCTTCATCAAGCATCGCAATTAAACTGCCCTGGCTTACCTTGTCGCCTACGGCTACTTTGACTTCGTTGATTGTTCCCGCAGCAGGTGAGGGGATTTCCATTGATGCCTTGTCAGATTCGACTGTAATCAATGAATCCTCTGCCTGGACGGTATCACCCTTACTTACCAGTACTTCAATGACTTCGACTTCATCAAAGTCGCCAA
>JALVDQ010000103.1 GCA_027008885.1 Thiotrichaceae bacterium
CATTGAAGACATATCCATCTTCGAATGATCCATCCCTGACATTGATTTATTCATTGGCATTTTCATTTTGGAATGATCCATCCCTGCCATTGGCTTATTCATCGGCATTTTCATTTTGGAATGATCCATGCCTGCCATTGGCTTATTCATCGGCATTTTCATTTTGGAATGATCCATACCTGCCATTGGTTTATTCATTGGCATTTTCATTTTGGAATGATCCATGCCTGCCATTGGTTTATTCATTGGCATTTTCATTTTGGAATGATCCATGCCTGCCATTGGCTTATTCATCGGCATTTTCATCTTAGAGTGATCCATTTTGGAATGATCAACAGCACCAGGATCACCCATATCACCTTTCATACCCATTGCTCCGTGATCCATGCCACTCATTGATCCCATATTCATGCCCATATCGGCATGTGTTAATAAAGGCATCGGATCGAGCTTAGGAACCGCCGCACTCATTGATAAATCAGGGGCTAAGGTTCCTCGTGCGTAGCCAGAACGGCCAATAGATTGAGCAAAAAGGGTATAGGCTTGATTGCCTTGTGGCTCGACAATGACGTCATAAGCCTCTGCAACGCCAATGCGAAATTCGTCAATATTACTGACAGGTTTTATATCTTGCCCATCTGCGGCAACAACTGTCATTTTTAGCCCAGGAATACGAACATCAAAGAAGCTCATCGCAGAGCCATTAATAAAGCGTAGCAATACTTTTTCACCTGACTTAAATAAGCCTTTCCAGCCTTGATGCGGGGTAACACCATTCATTAAAAAAGTGTAGGTATAGCCCGTTACATCCGAAATATCACGCTGGCTCATGCGCATCTCATTCCACATTTTGCGTGTTTCCCATGTCTTAGCAATGCCATTAGCTTGTATTTCGCTGACTAAATCGCCAAAAGTACGCTCTTTAAAGTTGTAGTAGTGGCTGAGTTTTTTAAGTTTTGCATAAAGACGCTTAGGGTCTTCATCTGTCCAATCAGTTAAGAAAACCGTATGCTCTCTATCATATTGATAAGTGGAAGGTCTTTTAGGGTCAATAATAATAGCCCCATGTGCGCCTGTTTGTTCTTGATAACCCGAATGACTGTGATACCAGTAACTACCGCTTTGCTGTACTTTAAAACGATAGGTAAAACTGCTGTTAGGTGCGATACCATTAAAGGTTAGCCCAGGAACACCATCCATTTTGTTGGGTAAAATAATCCCATGCCAATGAATAGAGCTAGTCACTGCTAGCTTATTCGTTACTTTTAAAGTAACCGTATCGCCTTCTTTCCAGCGTAAAGTAGGACCAGGAACAGTGCCATTGATAGCGGTTGCGATACGAGGCTTACCCGTAAAATTAACGCGTTGCTCACTAATGGTTAGGTCAAACCGTGTGCCAGTTAGCTCTTTTGTACCCGTTAATTCGCTACCTTTTAGCGAGGTCTTTTTGACCGTTCTAGGAAGCGTCGTACAGCCAGTTAAACCAAGACCTGCCATAGCTCCGCCGACGGCTAGCCCTGTTACAAAACGACGACGTGTCGGATTGAGTGTGTTACTAAGTTTTGTTTTTTGCATGTTTTGTAGCCCAATATTGAAAATTTGCTAAGGAGGCGCTGATTAAATGGATAGCAGTGCTTCCTTTGGAAAAAAACAATTCATGCAATATGCGGGTAAAACCAACGTGAGGAATTGACGTTAGAAAATGGGTATTTGATAAGAACAATAAATACAGAGTCGATCTACAAGTAGGAGTCTTAAAACATAGAGAGCGATAAAATTAGAATTAAAACAATTTTAAAGCACAATCAGAAATTAAGCTCCCGCTTATAAATTTATCTAGTAATCATTGAACAGACAATAAAGCCTAATAAATCAAATAGATGTAAGTGGTGTTATTAAATATAAGGAGTCGAGAGATACTTAAAAACCACACTTAGCCACCATCTTGCTACCCACAAAAAGAGCGCATGAATTGGAAAAGCTAAAAGAAGGTTTTAAGCGAGTGGGGGGCGCAACTCAGGGGGAGTTGAACGCGAATAGATAGAGTAAACTTTAATGCTTATTTCGTTGCTGTGTGCTACGAAAGGAATATCAAAGTTGATTGTTGTAAAATGACTCACACTTGAAGAGCTAGCACACTTAGCCTTGCAAAGATCAGCAGACATCGAGTTGTCGTCACATGTATTTTGCATGTCCATTTTTGAACAATGATTTTTCATCATCATGGAATGACTACTCTGATTCATCATCATATTTGTATTTGACGATAGCATTGCAGCATAGCCCGCAGAGGGTAGCAATGTATTCAATACAAAAAGAAAAATGAAAAGTAAACGAGTCATAAGTGCCGTGAGTTATTGTTTAATGGGTTGCATGGTAGCATGAAAAATACTCTATACAAATATTAATTTCAGGCTAAAGTTAGGCTATATACGGTAGCTATTGTTTATCTGGATGCAAAAAATTTAACAAAGGTATAATTTTGAAAAAAGAAATAAAATTAGAAAAAAGCTGGTTAAAAGAGCTAGTTGATGAGTTTGAACAGCCTTATATGCAGCAACTTAAAAAATTTCTGCAAAATGAAAAATCACAAGGAAAAACCATCCTCCCAGCCAGCTCACTTTGGTTTAATGCGCTAAACAGTACACCTTTCGACAAGGTAAAAGTGGTTATCTTAGGACAAGACCCCTATCCAACACTAGGTCATGCTCATGGTTTGTGCTTTTCTGTTATGCCAGAGGTAAAGCCACTACCTAAGTCACTAATAAATATAAATACAGAGTTAATGGATGACTGCAAAATAGATAATCGTCACACAGGCTATTTGCAACCGTGGGCAGAGCAGGGCGTGTTATTACTAAACGCTGTTTTAACCGTAGAACAAGGCAAACCAAACGCTCATCAAGGGCAAGGCTGGGAGCAGTTTACCGATAAAATAATCCATCTGCTGAATGAGAAAAAAGAAGGATTAGTGTTTATTTTATGGGGAGCATATGCACAGAAAAAAGGTGTGTTTATCGACCAACAAAAACATTTGGTGATTAAATCACCGCACCCCTCACCATTATCAGCCCACCGAGGGTTTTATGGTAGCAAACCATTTTCTCGTACAAATAATTACTTATCTCAATCTGGAAAAGAGCAGATTGATTGGCAATTGTAAGCCTTATTAATAATCCTTTAAGTTATGTATTGAGGACTTGTCCCATACAAATGTTTCAAGGTTTTCTAATGCTTAATACATTGAAATTGCTTGTCGGGCTTCTTTCTTTAGAGTTTTTTTTGATACGTAGTCAGCCCTGAAAAAATGCTTTTCAGTAAAATATTTCCAGACACTAAATTTTCTGGCTTAGTATTAAGCTTTTTGGCATTGTTAATTTAGTATATCATCCAGTTCTCCATTCCATTTTGCCATTAGCAACATAACAGAGCGCCTAAGCATTGTTTCGCTTTTGCTATAACATTTAGACTTCCTTCTGAGTCTTGCTAAGAAATGCCGAAAAAGACTATTGTAGCCCTCCACAGTAAATGTTTCAGCTTTTGATTGAATGTGTTTATCTTGTGGAATAAACGCTTCATAAGCCTTCCAGTAGTCAGTGGCAATCAACTCCATGTTTTCTGGATTTTCTATTTCATTCCAGAGCTTCTGTCCTGTTTTAATCCCTCTTGTGCCAGTGACAACATGGATGAAGCGTTTGCCAAGTCGATCAACAGCAATCCAGATCCAGCAATATTTTTTTTATTACCCACATAGCTATGCATTTCATCTATTTCAACAATAGTAGCCTCTTTCTGTTTGACCGCTTCTATTTGCTCACCGAAGGACTTAATCCAGTTGTAGACAGCAACATGGCTAAAACCAAGTATTCGCCCTATAGAACGAAAACCAAGTCCTTCCAGATAAAGAGTTAAAGCCAACCTGCGTTGTGACTGATTAGATGTATCTGATTTTTGAGAAACCGTATAATGATAGGCACAATCCTTACACTTGTATCGTTGGCGTTCTTTTACTATGCCACTTTTTATAAACTGCTGACTTTTACAACGAGGACATTCTTGCATAACCTTTGTTATCCCTTTCAAAAGGAATAAGTATGATATAAATATACCAATTTAACAATGCCAACTATTCATGGGTAAACTCAATTGACTACAAAGGCTACCAACTCA
>JALVDQ010000104.1 GCA_027008885.1 Thiotrichaceae bacterium
CAATTACGCAAAGCTCGCCGAAAAAGACCCTGCCAGGCTCATCAGCCTTTATGAATCGTTGCGTGGTGCCGATCCTTCCGAGCTGGATTACCATTTCAAGTCCAAACCAACCATTCTGACTGATTCCAAAAGGAAAATATCTCCCGTGATGGGGCAATTATTGTTACTTTCACTGCTACTTGCCCTGCTTGCTGGAATATCCATGATCCCTGCGGTAAATAAATGGATCACAAATACCTGGAACAGTTTTTCCGAGCAAACACAGCAACAGGCTAATTCCAACAACCAGGATTTAATTGGTACTATGCCTGTCCCCACACCGCTGGCGATTGAAGAAAACAAGACAGACAAAGCGACTGATGCGAACAAGGCAAGCAGCGAAAATGCCACAGCATCACAAGCCCAGGCAACGTCTTCACAAACGCCGCAAACAGCTGACAATAAAACCTCTAAACTGGCAGACACTAATCAGGCAGCAACAAATACTGATCAAGCTTCCAGTGCAGCTCAAAGTTCAACACAAGGCACCACAGAAAATAATACCGCCAGTGATACCATCCACATCAAACTTGTCTTCAACAAGGAAGTCTGGATGAAAATAAAAGATGGTAACAACAAAACCGTTTTTGAAGCATTAAATCCCGCTGGTGGCTCCAAAGATCTTACCCTGAAAAAACCACTTCATTTCAGGGTTGGTAACGCGCAGGGCTTATCGCTTTTTGTTGATGACGAGAGCGTTGACATCAGTAGCTACATCAAGGGCAGTGTTGCAAAATTCACGCTGGAATAAATGGAAAAAACGAGCGGGTTTATAAAAAATGGCTAAAACTCTCCAATCAGTGCGTGGAATGCGCGACATTCTGCCAGAGCAATCGTCTTCATGGCAGTTTATTGAAGATACGGCACGCAAGCTTTTTAACAGCTACGGCTACAGGGAGTTGCGTACACCGATTATTGAACCAACCGAGCTTTTTAAACGCTCCATTGGGGATGCCACCGACATCGTCGAAAAAGAGATGTATACCTTTGAGGACCGCAATGGCGACAGCCTGACACTACGCCCGGAAGGAACTGCCGGCTGTGTTCGCGCTGGCATGCAACATGGCTTGTTACATAACCAGCAGCAACGCATCTGGTATATCGGCGCCATGTTTCGCCATGAACGTCCGCAAAAAGGACGTTATCGCGGATTTTACCAGGCAGGAATTGAAACCTACGGCATCGCAACACCCGATATTGACGCAGAAGTGATTGCCATTGCTGCGCGCTTCTGGAAACTGCTGGGCTTTAAAAATGTTCGTCTTGAAATAAACTCGTTGGGCAGTAATGAAGCACGTCAAGCCTATCGTCAGGTTTTAATCGAATATTTTAGCTCACACCAGGATCAACTGGATGAAGATTCGCAACGCAGACTGCACAAAAACCCGTTGCGTATTCTTGACAGCAAAAATCCCAAAATGAAAGCACTGGTAAGGAATGCGCCTGACCTGCTTGATTATCTTGACAATGAATCAAGAGAACATTTTGAAGGCTTGAAGCAGCGGCTGGATAAAATGGGCATAGCCTACCATGTCAATTCACGCCTGGTGAGAGGTATCGACTACTATAACCGCACCGTTTTTGAATGGATTACAGACGACCTGGGTGCTCAGGGAACCATCTGCGCAGGTGGTCGCTACGATGGACTGGTGAAACAGCTGGGCGGCAGGGAAACACCCGCCTGCGGTTTTGGAATCGGACTGGATCGTCTGCAACTACTGGTGGAAGAGCAGGGACTGGATCAATCAAAGCATAATCCACACGTCTACCTTGTGATGGCAGGCGAAAAAGCTGAACTGGCAGGCATGGCACTGGCAGAATCCTTGCGTGACCAGTACCCTGAACTGCGACTGCTTGCCAATGGCGGAGCTGGAAGCTTCAAGGCTCAGCTAAAGCGCGCTGACAACTCACAGGCTGATTACGCACTCATTCTGGGTGAAAACGAGATTAATGATAATCTTGTGACCATCAAACCCTTACGAAAAAATCTTGAAATGACAGAGCAGCAGTCAATAGCACAAAGTGATCTCAAGGATTTTATCAAAAAAATAGTAAGTACCTTAGGTACTCATGATAAGGGTTAATGGGTGGTGGCTTAAACCTGTTGATTTAACCACGATTTTGTCGGATTACGCTTGGGCTAATCAACCTGCAAAACACAGCTTTGAGCCACTACCGCTCAATGCAATAATTCTGGTATAGTAAGCCGAATCCGTAAGCTACTGCGAACTCAGTATAAATAATATAAGGACACTAAATAAATGGTAGATATCGAACTTAAATCTGATGAAGAAAAAGCAGAAGAACTAAAAGCCTGGTGGAAAGCGAATGGCACCTCTGTTATTGCAGGTGTAGCACTAGCCATAGCCGGCATGTTTGGCTGGCAACAATGGCAAAAACACAAGCTCGCCAAGGCAGAAGAGGCTTCAGGTTTATTTGCAGAAATAAAAAAACCTGAAGTCGATTCACAAAAAATACTGCAAAAACTTAATTCGGAGTACTCTGGAAGCAGCTACGCCGCACTGGCCTCCCTGACTGCGGCAAAAGCCGCCTGTGAGGCAGGCAAAACTGATTTTTGTATTGAACAACTGAAACAGGCAAGCAACAGCTCACTGGAGAGTATTGCCACTACTGCCAAACTTCGTTTAGCCCGCACCCTGATCAGTGTCGGTAAACTTGAGCAGGCGCATAGTATTCTTGCGGAAAAAATGCCTCAAGCCTATGACTCACTACTCAGCGAACTGAAGGGCGATCTGTATTTTGCCAAAAAAGACTATGCCAAAGCTCGTGAAGCCTATGACAAGGCGATTCTCAGCTCTGCTGGTCAAAACACAGAAGCACTTAAACTGAAACGTGATGATCTGGGTGATAATCTTAAAACTGGAGCATAAGCCGTGAAAAAGCACACCGGTTTGATTTTATTGATCAGCCTGATTCTTGCTTTGGCAGGCTGCAGTCAGGTGAGTCAGGTTTTTGGCAACAAGACTGTGCGCGCTATCCCGCTAAAACCACTAAAAAAAATTGTAACCACACGCAAAACCACAGCTGTCTGGCAAATCAGGACAGGCAGTGCCATGGGTGAAAATAAAATACACCCGTTTATTGACGACCAGGCAGTTTATGTCGCGGGTGCCACATCTGTTAGTGCCTGGCAAAAAGACTCCGGAAAACTAATCTGGAAAACCAATATCGGTGAACAGATCAGTGCAGGCATCAATGGCTCCTATGTAAATACTGCCAGCATTTATATTGGAACCAGCCGCGGAAACGCGATATCACTCAATGCCAAAACAGGCAAAATACAGTGGATCGAAAGACTGACCAGCCAGCTTCTCTCTGTATCCCCGGAAAAAGACGGGCGAGTCGCCTTCCGCAGCATTGATGGCAAATTGCACGGTCTGGCATCGGATACCGGCGAGCTTATCTGGCAACGCGCACAACCGACACCCGTTTTAACCCTGTTGGGCGCAAGTGTCCCGATTATTGTAGGACCACTGGTTATTTCCGGCTTTGATAATGGCAAACTGGCAGCTTATCAGCTAAAAACGGGAACTCCCGTATGGGAAGTGACCCTGGCATTCCCCAGAGGCAGAACCGAACTGGAACGCATGATTGACGTTGATGGCAACATCAAGCAACTGGGTAACGCAATGTTTGCCGCTTCCCTGAATGGCAGTGTGGATGGTATTGACCTTGGCAGTGGTTCTCTTGCCTGGTCAAAAAAGTTTTCATCTTATACAGGTGTTAGTGGCGATCCACATGGTCTATACACTACGGATGACAAGGGCAATGTATGGAAACTCATGCCACAAACCGGCGCACCCGTCTGGAGCATGGATGACCTGCAAGGCTATGAACCCACCCTGCCCGTTTTAGTTGGCTCTTCACTCATTGTAGTGGGCGACAAAAAGGGAAATATCCACTGGATTAACACCACAACAGGAAAATTTGTAGCCAGAAACAAGGGCGACAGCGGCGGCTATTCTGTAGAGCCAGAAGTAGATGGCAATACAGTTTACGCCATTGGAAAAAGTGGAATATTAAGCAAGTTTGTTGTTCAAAACTAAAATATATAAAAAAAGGGGGGGATGGGTTTCTGTCTTGTCTGTATTACACTCCCCTGAATC
>JALVDQ010000105.1 GCA_027008885.1 Thiotrichaceae bacterium
GCAGTGCCTGATCTTCAAAGTCATCGTAGATCATTAAGGATAATTTGCCTGTTTGAGAGTGAATTTTAACCAAATCAACAGCGGCAATATCGCCGTATAACTGCGTTGCACAAGCAATATAAACACGCAATACTGGCGGCAAACAGGAAACCAAAGAGGTGTGTAGCGTTAAAGCGGCTTCCTCATCTAAATAGCCATAACCATCCGCAAAGGCTTGTTGGCAGGCAGCATAAATATTTTCAGGGTTTCCAGCGGAGAACAACAGCTTTTTCCCTTCTGCCTGTGCTCCTTTATAAGTGTTGAAAAAGGCTTTTACATCACGCTGCAAGCCTTCTGGCAATTTACGGTAGATGCGTTTCTGCTCAAATAATCGCATAGCAAAATAAACCCGCAAATCATCCTGCCTCGCATCAAAAGCAAGTTTTAACGCCTCGTCACCATGATAACGCTGTAAAAAGTTTAAACCGCGCTTCCATGTTGTGAAAATCTCTACAATCTGCTCACTTTCAGAAAATTCAGACTCAAGCGGTGGGCGAGCTAAATCCAGCCAGCACTGCCATAAGGCATCGAGTACAGCTTGATGCTGCTCATAAAAAGCCTTCTGTTTTTCAGCCTGCGTAGGTTTTGGAATACGGCTAGCGAGGCGATTAACGCTACGATGCCGATAACGCTGCTCAAGAAAGGACTGCTCAGCGTCTTTATTCTTAAAAACAAAAAACACACCTGGAGCAACTGCCACAGGCTCTTCATCCAGCACGTGCCGCAAAAACTCACGCAATTCATTTTGTGAATAATATTTCTGAAAGGTATTACGGCTAGTCAAAACCCCATCCTGAAACAAACGCCCACGATCAGGCGACTGCTCACCCAACATCACTGCAACCGCAAGAAGCTGATCACAAAGCCGATACGCATTGAGCAAAGCCTCCACTCGCTCCTCTGGATTCTCAATCACATTAATCACAAAACCAAGATTGACAATATCCGCCTGATGCAAAGCATTATCAGGACAAAAATACGGATCCCAGCCATGAGCCACAACATTATTCTGCTTGAGAATCTCAACATCACTGCCCTTGCCGCACCCATAATCAAAAACAGTATATTGCCCCGTGAGAAAATCGTATTTCTCCAATAACTGCATTGGTCTTGAAAAACTATAACGCGTCAACGCCGTCTTATGACGATCCACACTCTGGGAATCAAAACAGGCTATCTCTGAACCATCAAGTTGCACAAGTTGATGATCAACAACCTTAAAACCCGCATTAAACAAGCGTTTATCCCACTGCTTTTTAAAACCAATTTTGCGAGGCTCGGCAAACAAGCCCGCCTCTTCTAATTGCTGAGTTAAAGCCGCAAAACGCGGAATATCAGGATGATTAGGAGCAAGAAGCAATTCCTTACGATGCAAAATAGGCGGATTATTCGCAATATTGTAAGAACGCGATGAAACAATAGATTTTGATTGAATATCAACAGAGTGAGAACTAATCAGACAAGGAAAATGATAGGTTTGGAAATCTTCGTAAAGCAATAATGAAAGCTGCTGGGTTTCCAGGTTGAGCTTGATGACGTTAAAATTAGGCAGAGTAGATTGAGAGCCAAGATCATCCAATAACTGAGAAATCCGCTGATGCAGATTAGTTGGCAATAAAGAAATTGCATCACTGCTGAAATAAAGGGTTTGGGCTATTTTTTTGCCAAAAGAGAGTTGTTTGCAATCTACTGACAAAACAATTAACTTAATTCAACTAGCCTAATATCCAAGAATCTAAAATCCTTTAGATTATTAGTGCAAAGAGGAAGGTCGTAAACTAGGCAGGTTGCAGCAATTATTGCATCATAAATAGCCATGCCATGTGACAAACCATAAACATTTATGAGCTGGATTGATAAATCCATAATATCTTGATCAAGATCAACAGCAATAAATTGTGAAAGTTTTTTGTTTATTGTTTGCAATTCTCTTTTATTTCTTGCTCCTACACAGACTTCCATATCAACAATCGCATTAATACAATAATTGCTTTTTTTATCGTCAGGAATATTTATTTTTCCATTAATATAATCAATAACGATACAGCTATCCAAAAAAATCATTATTTATTATCTTCTTAAGTTATGGATATATTCTGCACTGTTATGGATATGCTCTAAAGCGATGTTATCTGTATTATCAACATCATAATTTTTCTGTATAACATGCTTATGATCATCTACATTTTTTTTAGCATACGTTATATCGTTGCCTTTAAATGAGAGCATAAACTGTTGAATTGCCTCAATAGTAACTTCATCTATGCTTTTTTTCTGAGCTTTGACAAAAGCTAGAAGCTTTTTTTCAGTTTCTTGATTGTCAATTTTTAGTGTAATCATAATTTTCACCTAATTAATATTTTAAGGTTTTTCGGTATCTTTAGAGCGTCCACTTGCAACTCGATTATCTCATCATCGTAATTGAGTATACTAACTTTATACTGCCCACATTTTTCCAGAAACTCAACCCGTGACATTCCCGCAAGCTCTCCAGCCTTACCAGAGGAAATTTTTCCCAACTCAAACATTTTCAAAGCAACCATAAGCAATATTTGTTGATCTAATTCACTTTGTGTTAAATGAACCGCATCAGCAAAATGTGGAGGGGACTTTATTTGAAAATTTTGAACAGTGTTCATAGCTCTATCCTTATTGACTATATAGCTTATAGTTATTATAGCATGAGGGGAGGTTTGAAGCTGAGTCCAAATAAGAGTAGCTATCAACCTTATCATTATTTCTTATTAAGCAGCCATTGATTCAAACTCCCCTAACACTGCCCATAAAGGAGTATCATCGACATCAGCTAAAATATCGATTAAATAGAGAAAACCTGCATAGCTAGTTCTAAGCAATAATCAAAAATCCACTTGTAATTAGCAAGCTTTTCAAAATCTTCTGTTAGTCCTAAAACAGATAGTTACTAAAATAGTTTCAACAAGCTGAAGCAGGGCAGTCTTGCCTAACGCTTCTTGGATAATTTGAATCTATTGGATTAATCTAATACCTGAATCCGTATTGAAGTCTCAGATTCAGGATTCCATCTCATTTTCTTTTCTAAAGAAACTCCCATATAAACCAATATTTTGTATTAGAATACAAGATAAGTTAACTATCTTTTGCATCCTGTTACCAATATGATTGAATCTCTTTTACTGCTATCCAGCCAAATACAGACACAGGCACAACCTGACTACAAACGCTTTTTGTATAATCAAATTGATTTTAGGCAACGTCTTATCGGCATCATTGGGGCAAGAGGAGCAGGGAAAACAACTATCTTGCTACAATATCTAAAGACATTTAAACCATCAGAAAAAGTGCTGTATCTTATTGCAGATCATCCTTTAGTGGGGAAATATGGCTTATTTGAAATTGCTAATGAGTTTCAGAAAATAGGTGGTCAGCTACTGATTATTGATGAGATTCACAAGATCAAAAACTTTGAAACTGATCTAAAACTCATCTATGACAGCTTTTCCAGTTTAAACGTTATTTTTACAGGCTCATCAGCCGTAGCTATTGATAATGCACAAGCAGATCTCAGCAGAAGAGCTATTATCTACAGACTACCCGTTTTATCATTTAGAGAGTTTTTGGAACTCGAAGCAGAGCAAAGTTTTGATAGCATATCGTTGGATGACATCGTGAAATATCATCACGATAAAGCCAGTGAAATTGTAAGCAAGATAAAGCCCTTATCTTACTTGCCCCAATATTTACAATATGGAGCTTATCCTTTTTACAAGGAAACGGGAGAAAGTTATCTACCGAGGCTTCTAAATTCCTCTATGCAGGTCATTGAAACAGACATACCCGCAATTTATCCAATAGAACACGACAAAATCAATGCCCTTAAAAAGCTGGTAGTTATGCTTTGCCAGAGCGAACCCTATGATATTAATATCTCCAAACTTTGCGGTGCTGTTGGCTTGAATAATAAAACACTATATAAATATCTAGGTATTCTACAAGCCGCTAGTATCATTAGAGTATTAGGAGCAAAGTCCAGCGGTGTTAGTATTATCTCCAAGCCAGAAAAGCTTTATCTTGATAACACCAACCTTTTCTCAATATTTTGTGATACGCCCAAGCCAGGAACGATACGAGAAACATTCTTTGC
>JALVDQ010000106.1 GCA_027008885.1 Thiotrichaceae bacterium
GCGGTCTAATACCCATAATATTAAGTGCAATCAGGGAAGCCGCATAGCTGATAATTCCTGTAAAAATCTGCAGTATTAACCAGCCCCAGCCCCGAAAATCTTTTAGCCACCAAAGACAGAATGCCATAATCATTGATGCGATAAGGATTTTGGCAAAATCAGTGAACGGAAAAGGCAGCTTAAAACATTGCCTTCCAAGAACGGCACTTAAAATGCTTCCCATGGTAAATGAACTTAAGGTTGCAATGGCTGCACCTTTCATGCCGTAGCCAGGAATAAGCCACCAGTTTAAAATAATATTAACAACAGCTATTGCCACCCCAATTTTTGCAACCGTAATCACAGAATGTCCCAACTGGAATGCAATATCAAAATAGGTCGCCTGCAAGCCCATCACAAACACTGCCGCAGTAATCCAGGGCAGGAGAAAAATCACTGAGGGTCGAAATTCTTCATCAATAATCAAATAAACCAGATCAGGGCCAACAAGATTGAGACCAACAATGGCAGGGATAGAGATACCCAGTAACAAAACGGCATAATGACGAAAATAATCCATCGCCGCTTTTTTGCCCTGCGTTTCCAGCAATTTTATAATTTCCGGATAGGCAGCAAGATTGACCGCAGCCATTAACAGTAACAAGGTATTGCCAGACAGGTCATATCCGGCAGCATACAGCCCCGCCTGTGCCTTGTCATGCAGCCAGGCGAGCATAAAACGGTCAGACACCTTGCTGACCTCTTCAAGCAAGGCAGCACTGGCGAAAGGAAGTCCGTAGGTAAGCAGCTTTTTAAACAGAGTCGCGTTGTAGGCTTTACTCTCAAAAGGCAACCAGGTGCTTTTGAAAACAAAAAAAACGGGTATCAGGTAGCTGAGAGTCATTCCAGCCAAAACGCCCATTGCACCAAACCCTGAATAAGCCAGCAACGAACCCAGCAACAAGGAAAGAACAGAATAGCTGATTGCCATATAGGCATAGGCTTGTGGTTGTATTTTGGCGTTAAACAGCGACTGGGTAATATTAAAGAGTGCCAGACCTTGCAAAAGCATAAACGAACTGAGAATCCAGCTTGCCTGGGCTTGTTGCCAGTAAATTGCGATGGCTACCACAACAATAAAAAACAAACCCAGGGAAATTCTGAAATAGCTTGTTGCCAGGGTACTGGTAAACTCCAGATGAGTAAAATTCTGACTCGACCAAAAGCGCAATGTGCTGGCAGGTAGCCAGTTATAAACAACATTATGAAGCAAGATAGTGGCAGAGAATATTAATGTATAGACCCCGTATTCATCAGGGCTTAATAAATGCGTATAAATACTCAGGGCAGCAAACGTCATTAGTCCCGGTATTAATCTGGCTAGTATGTAGATACTGCTATTTTTAAAAAGCATTCTTTATTTCTTCGTTTTTTCTGTTTATTTTTTCTGCGCCGTTTTGCTGGCAAGTTTATTATCGCGCTGCCCCTAATAATATTTAGAACCTGTCTGGGAACAGTGAATTATATATTGATTTTAAGCAAAATGGGCTTACAAACAGACAAACAGGAATTAATTTGGGAAATATGGTCTGACAATTGCCTAATTTATAGTGGTATCATATAGTCAGTGTATATAGTTTTATGATCATAAGGAGATACCATTGAATATCACAGACCTGCTTTTGGACAAAAACAATCAAGACGCCATTTCTGAATTTGCCAAAAAGTTTAATGTCGATAGTACACAGGCAAAGGATGCCATATCAACATTGGCTGACTCGCTTTCAAAAGGGCTTGGCTTTCATACAAAAAAGAAAAGTGGCTTGGATGACCTGTTTGATGCCCTCAAAAAGGGAAAACACTCCCGCTATCTTGATGACCCTTCCTTGCTGGGCAAGAAAGAAACAACCCAGGATGGCAACGATATTCTGGGACATATTTTTGGAAATAAAGATGTGAGCCGCCATGTAGCAAAAAAAGCAGCCAAAAAGACCGGCTTGAGCGACTCGCTGTTAAAGAAAATGCTACCCATTGTAGCAACCATGGTGATGGGCGCGCTTAGTAAAGGCATGTTTGGCGGTTCTGCGAAGCCACAACCCCAGGAATCAACAGGCTTTCTGACAAAAATATTTGACCGCGACCAGGATGGCTCAATGATTGACGACGTGCTTGGCATGGCATTCAAGGCGGCATTCCGTTAAGCACCAGAAACCTGTATTTTGTCTCTTTCTATTTCCATAGCGCAAATTAATCCCATTGTAGGCAGTTTCAGGCACAACACCCGGCTGATTCTTGATGCCATCCAGCAAGCCAGAAAGGACAAGGCTGACGCGGTGCTTTTTCCTGAACTGGTGCTAACGGGTTATCCCCCGGAGGATTTACTGTTTCGCCCTGCTTTTCTGGATAAAACCGAAGCTTATTTAAAGGAAATTGCAGCTTCTGTCACGGATATTAGCGTGATACTCGGTGCGCCACTCAAAAGAGACGGCAAGCTGTTTAATATGGCATGTGTGTTGCGTGATGGCAAAATCGTGCATGAATATGCCAAACAGCATTTGCCCAACTACCGCGTGTTTGATGAGAAACGCTATTTTCACAAGGGCAAGGAAGATTGCATTATTTCCATAGCGGGGCATAAGGTTGCCTTGCTTATCTGCGAGGACATCTGGAAAAAGGCACCCGCAGAACGCGCCAGAAAAGCCGGAGCGGAAGCGCTGCTGGTTTTAAATGCCTCCCCTTTTCGTGCGCATAAATCAAAAGAACGCATGCACATGTTGGCACAACGCTCCCGTGATAATCAGCTCGCTATTGTTTATGCCAATTTGCAGGGCGCTCAGGATGAACTGGTATTCGACGGTGAATCACTGATTTATGACCCCTGCGGGCAACTGGTTTTTCAGGCACCAGACTTTCAATCCGGCGTTTTTACCCAGGCGATCCCGTTTGAGAAATCCGCCAAGGCACTTCAGCCACGCCCACAACGGACGGAGCAAAGCATCTACAATGCGCTGGTTCTGGGAGTGCGTGATTATGTCAATAAAAATGGCTTTCCCGGTGTGATGCTGGGGCTTTCAGGTGGTATTGATTCAGCACTGACACTGGCAATTGCGGTCGATGCGCTCGGCGCTGAAAATGTCGAAGCGGTGATGATGCCATTTCATTACACCGCTGACATCAGCAAGATTGATGCCGCGCAACAGGCTAAAACCCAGGGCGTTCATTATCGTGAAATTCCGATCGAGTCCATTTTCAACAGCTTTATGGATGCGCTATCAAAAGAGTTTGACGGGCTGCAACGTGATGTTACCGAAGAAAATATCCAGGCGCGTTCCCGTGGTGTGCTGCTGATGGCAATGTCAAACAAGCTCGGCAAAATGCTTCTGGCAACCGGCAATAAAAGTGAAATGGCAATGGGCTACGCCACTCTTTACGGCGACATGGCAGGTGGCTACGCGCCGCTCAAGGATGTTTTTAAAACCATGGTGTATGATCTGGCACGTTACCGCAACAGCCTCGGCGATGGCGAGATCATTCCCGAGCGGGTTATCACGCGCCCGCCGTCCGCGGAACTTGCGCCAGACCAGAAAGACGAAGATTCACTGCCGCCCTATGATATTCTGGATGCGGTATTACGCATGTTTATCGAAGAATTTCAAAGTGTTGATGAAATCGTCGCGCAGGGCTATGAACGGGAAACAGTGGAGCGTGTCGCCAAACTGGTTCTGTTAAATGAATACAAGCGTCGCCAGTCTGCCCCCGGAGTACGCATCACAAAACGCGCCTTTGGCAAGGATCGACGCTATCCAATCACCTCGCATTACCGCTGGTATCTATGAACCAAATATGCAGGAATACTATCAGCCTCGGCAAAATATATAAAAAAGGGGGGGATGGGTGTGTCAGAGGACAGAGGACAGAAGACAAAGGACTGAGGACAGAAGACAGAGCATGTAGTTGCAGGGTGATAAACCCGCGAAATTCTTAATCGTGAAGAGTAAAACTTACTTGAGTCAATTATTCGGACAGGCTTCCGGCTTTAAAATTATCAAACTGTGTAATCGAATCCTCTTTTGTCCATAAGCCGCTAAAACCGTTTTGGTAGGTGTCATCGTGGTAGTCAATCTGCAATTTTCCATCGAGATAAGCCTGTATGTGATCACCTCTGGCAACTATACGCATATTG
>JALVDQ010000107.1 GCA_027008885.1 Thiotrichaceae bacterium
CTACAACAGCAACGCGCCCAGCAACAAGCCAGAAGGCAACAACAGTTGTTAGCCCAGAAACAACAACGCAGAAAACAGCAACAACTCGCAAAAGCAAGGGCAATCGCCGCTAATAACAATAGAAGACACAATAATTCAAATGCCCAGGCGATCTGGGATGCTCAAAACATTATAAAAGTTAGCAAACAACTCAAGCGGCGACCTCTTAGCCTGGCACCAGCCAATGCCGTTGCAAGCCGTTTTAATGGAAGGGGTCAAATGTGGAAGAATAACGCTTCCTTGCGCCTTTCCAATATTGTTGATGGAAAAATACAGGATGGACGCGATCTGTCTGCTGTATGGCAAGCTCACTGGGATGACAAATACCTGTATATTCGGGTTGATACAATCGACGACTTCTTTGTGCGTGATTCAAAAATGCCCTGGAGTGATGACTCAATTGAATTGTATATAGATGCTGACGGCAGTCGCTCTGCACAATTTGATGGTAAAAATGACTTTCATTTTATTTACCGCTGGAAAGACAAAAATGTTAATTTAAGCAAAAACTCTCCTCGCAGACGTAATCTGGGGATTCGTCAAACCATGACACGTACAGACAAAGGCTACTCGCTGGAAACTGCCATACCCTGGAGGACACTGGGCGTAAGACCAATCGCGGGGCACACTATTGGCATTGACGTGCAAATTAATGATGATGATAGCGGCAAAGACCGGGATGGAAAACTGGCATGGCATTCCAAAAATGACAATGCCTGGAAAAACCCCCGAAACTTTGGACGGGTATTATTAGGCGGCTAATTATACATCCTGCATGCATGCAGGCATCCCTCGCTCCTGCCAGGATGCCTGCGAAGTTCCTTATGCTTGCAGTAATAATAGAGGTTGTATAGAACACAACGACACTTCATAATGCTTCGTGTTTTTCAAATCAATAACAATTTATTCATGCGACTTTTCAAAGCTTTACTCATTGGGGTAGTGGTGGTAACACCTATTATTGCAGCACCTTATTTATACAAGCGCTATCAGGAACACCAGAACTTTAATCTGCCGGCGGGCTCGCCTCCGTCCCGGTACGAACTGGAAGCGGTCGCCAAAACCAAAAAGAAAAAAAAGCCACATAAAAACAGCTATTCGCCAGAAAGGGATATTACAAAAGATATTCCAGAGGCAAATGGCAAAAATGTATTCCTCCCGGAAACCA
Organism: Thiotrichaceae bacterium; assembly: GCA_027008885.1. Lineage (GTDB taxonomy): Bacteria > Pseudomonadota > Gammaproteobacteria > Thiotrichales > Thiotrichaceae > Cocleimonas. The sequence continues at coordinate 1,208 of JALVDQ010000107.1, forward strand.
ATACACTCGGTCAGGACATCCTTGGCATCAATACTGCTGACGTACGCGAAGATACCTCCAGCGTCCCTTTCCTCAATCTTTTTAAAGCCGCAATTCCGTTTAATGAGACCATTCCCTGGGGAAGCAGCAAAGGCGTCGAGTTTGATAAAAATGGCTGGCCAACCGATCTGCATGGTGGTCAGGCAGGCACAAAATTTCTTAATCGCTTGCCCGAAGGCACGGTTGAAGACGGCTTTTTTACGGTACTTTATGACGGAGAGGGTGAAATTTTCTACGGCAATGACGCACGCATCGTGGTGCATCGTCCAAACAAGGATATTATTGAAATAAAAGCAGGCAAGGATCATATCCTGAATGCCTCACTCTTTATCAAAAAAACCAACCGCGATAATTACATCCGAAACATCCGCATATTACCAGAAGGCGGAATTTGTCGGGGCTTTCCTCATATCCGCGTAAAGAATGCAGAAGCCTGTGGCACGATCCCCTACCTTTCATTTGAAAAAAATGAAGATAAAATTCTGTTCAACCCCGACTACCTTGCATTTATGAAAGATTTTCAGGTTATCCGCTTTATGAATATGTCCGGGATGACACGAAATCCGGTAGAAAAGTGGGAAAACCGCAACAAAATGGAAAAAGCAACCTGGGGCGGCAAATATGGCTCACGCGGCGCACCCGTCGAAATCATGGTAGAACTTGCCAATCGGGTCAAGGCGAATCCCTGGTTTTCCATGCCCTACAAGGCGAGCGATGATTATGTCAGAAAATTTGCCGAGTATGTAAAAAAGCACCTCGACCCTGATCTTAAAGCCTATATTGAATACAGCAACGAAGTCTGGAACCCGATCTTTATCCACCATGACTATGCGATTCAGCAAGGGCTGCAAGAGAAACTTGACAGCAAAAAATCCGTCGCGGGTTATAAATGGTACTCAAAACGCAGCGTCGAAGTCTTTAAAATCTGGGAAGATGCTTTTGGCGGACAGCAACGCCTGATTCGTGTTCTCGGCAGTTGGGCGAGCAATCAAAGCATGTCCAGCCTGATCCTGTCTTATCGGGATGCCTATAAATATACCGATGCACTTGCCATCGGACCTTACGTTTCGGCTCATCCCAAAGTTTTGCGCAAGGCAAAAAATGTTGATGATGTGTTTAAGGCAATGATGGATAAAAACTCAAAATGGGGCATGAAATCAATTATTTCCTATATTCGCAAGCAAGCAAAAGTTGCCAAATCATTCGGCGTTGATCTGGTAGCCTACGAAGGTGGACAACACCTGGTTGACTGGAAAACACGCAAGGTCGATGAACATCCAAATAAACTGCTGTATGCCGCCAATCGTGACCCGCGCATGGGCATAGTCTACGATGAACTGCTAAGAGAATGGCACAAGGCAGGTGGCAAACTTTTTGTAGCCTTTAGCGCACCCAGAATCTATAGCTGGTATGGCAGTTGGGGAATCAAGGAACACATCCGCCAGCCACGTTCAGAAGCACCCAAATACGACGCCTTGTTGCGCTACCTCGAAACCGTCATGCACCCTGAAAGAGCCACCGCCTCACGACGAGTCCTTCCGGAAGAGAATAAACCGATCGCAATTTCGTATGCCAAATCACCCTACCAGATCTGGGATATGAGCAAGCACCTAAGCATCCTCTCCAAAGCAGCCGATACCAACCCCAGCGACATCAGCCTAAACTGGCAGGCAAACTGGGATTCGCGCCACCTCTACCTCAGCTTTGCAGTGACTGATGACAGCCTCGATCAGGGCGATGAAATCGTACTCACTCTGGAAAATCTGGAAAACAACAAAGCACAAGAAGAGAAGAAAGAGGTGAAAAAAGAGCAAAAGAAGGAAAATGAAAATGGCAAAAACAAAGACAAAACACACAAAATCGCCATCATAGAAAACAGCAAGGAAGAAAACAGCGAAAAGACCAAATCAGAAGAAAAACTGGCGACCCCGGAAAAAACTGACGCAAAAGACGCGCCCACAAGCGCGGAAACAAAACAGGCTAAAAGCACCAGCAATGACGAGAAAAATACAGCAAAGACAATAAAAACCTACACCTTTACGCCATTTGACAGCGCCGCCACACAAACCCAGGTGACTATCACGGATACCGGTTATCTCCTGAATGTTGCAATCCCCTGGTCAGAAATTAAATCAACCGACAATCCCATAGTCACAACAAACAGCATGCTGGGCATTAATATCCAGCTCACAGACGTAGATCAGGGCGAAAAAGGCAGCCAGCGACTCTTTCTCGGCAACCCCAAACAGGCATTGCCAAGATTGCAGTTAAAGTATTCTTTTTAGCTGAATCCGTGCCAGTGTCACGGATTCAAAAGCCCTTTCTAAATAATTGAAACCTGTGCTGTAAAATTCATGGCAGAAATCAGATGCTGATAATCCGCCTTATCCGTTTTAATTTCTACTTCATCAATACTGACATCCAGCATACTGTCTTTGGCAACATACACATCAAAGCTTATGTCTGCACCAGGCGCAAGTTTTGCACCACAGGCTTTGCTCACATCAAATTTTACTTTGGATGAATTTGTGTAGGCAGGAATCTTAAGCGGAACCGTCTTATCAAATGTTATGGTATTCGGTGTCAGATTTGTCAAGGTAAACTCCCTCTTAACAAAACCGGAGGTATCAGCAGTCATCGTCTCAAACGCAGAAAGACTTGCGACAGGCAAGGTTGCAAGCAGCGGAATAGTCTTTAGAACAGTTCGTCTTGTATGGTCAATCATTTCCATTTCCTCAATAGTTGTTATAACAATGATACTTATAACAGCATTTCAGAAATTGTCAATACCCAAGGCACAAAATGTATCAATACTCCGCCACCCATCCCCCCGGTTTTTTATATATTTTTGCGTAGCCTGTATTGAGGAAAAAAATACAGGAGCGATGCTTAACACATAC